>CAYXJH010000632.1:0-1507 GCA_964465415.1 uncultured Gemmatimonadaceae bacterium | reverse complement strand
CCACGCCGCGCGCGCCCTGAGCTACCACTTCCAGTGGCGACCGGACGACGCCGAGCGCGAGTTCCGCCGGGCACTCGCTGCGAACCCGGACTACGCCACCGCCCACCAGTGGTACGGCGAGCACCTGGCCAAGACGGGGCGGGGCGGGGCGGGCGTGGGCGCGGTGCGCCGGGCCATCGAGTTGGACCCCCTCTCCCTGGTGGCGCACAACGACCTGGGCCTGGTGCTGATGTTGAACCGTCAGTTCCCGGAGGCCATCGACCAGTGGGAGCGGACGGTCGCCATGGACCCGGGCTTCGCCATTCCCCTCTTCTTCCTCCACCGGGTCCACCTCATGGAGGGCCGCCTGGACGCCGCCGAGGACGCCGGCCGTCGGTGGGCCGAGCTGACCGGCGCCATGACCGCCGACGCCGTGGTCACGCTCTCCCGCGCTCCCGGCGATCCCGAAGCGCGACGCGCCGCCCTCGCCCTCCTCCACCAACGCGAGCGCGATCCCGCCCCCCGATGGCTGGACCTGGCGTTCTACTACGTGGTCCTCGACGAGCACGACGCGGCGATCCGCGCCCTGGAGGAGGGCCTCCGCGCGCGGGCGCCCATGATGATGCAGGTCGGGACAACGCCCTGGTTCGACGCGCTGCGGGGCGACGAGCGGTTGGAGCGGGTCCGGCGGGAGGTGGGGTTCCGTTAGGAGCTTTCTTTTCGAAGGCTCAATCGTTCTCGGCTACCACGATGTGGTCACGCGAAATCGCTGACGACCAACCACGGAGGCGTATCATGTGTAGAAAACTGGCCGGATCGGCGGTCCTGCTCGCCCTGTTCCTCGCCGCGGCCTGTGGCGGCGACTCCACGGGGCCAGTGGACCTCAGCTGCGTCGGAGGGACTCCCCTCGCTGTGGGCGCCACTGTCAACGGCTCGCTCCAGGAGGGCGACGACCTGGATGTGGACGGCGCGTACCTGGACCGCTTCGCGCTCACTGTTGAAGAGTCGGGCAACATCCGGATCACCATGCGGTCCGACGACCTGGATGCGTTTCTGTGGCTCCTCAGGCCCAACGGAGCGGTCATCACGGCCGATGATGACAGTGGCGGTGGCCTGGACGCGCAGATCACGCAATCGCTCGATCGGGGGTGCTACCTGGTGGAGGCCACGACGTACTTCGGAGAGACAGGCGCGTACGTGCTGTCGGTCCAGCGGCTGTAGCCGCAGCGGGCATTTCCTTCGGGGATCGGTCGCCTACCTCGGATCGGATCGAAGAGGCGGAGGGGCCGTCGGGATGGAGAAGATGACGGTCGCCTCCCGGTCCGCGGCGGCAGGGGAATGGATCGGCGGTTCGGAGTCCGGCCGCTCAGTCGTCGGGATCGGAAAGGCAGCGAGCCCGAGCACCAGCACGAGCGCGACACCCAGGTACTGCCAGCCGGTTCGCTTCGAACGGTCTGCGGCGCCCGCCGTGACCAGGCGGATCCGCCGCTCCAGGTCTGTTGCTCCCGGCGCCAGCGCCAGCGGCGGG
>CAYXJH010000631.1:0-1511 GCA_964465415.1 uncultured Gemmatimonadaceae bacterium | reverse complement strand
GCGCCGTGGGCTCGCCGGGTGCCGTGGGCTCGCCGGGTGCCGTGGGCTCGCCGGGCGCGGGCGCCGTGGGGTGGTCGATCCGGTACCCGTAGGGGACCCAATTGACCATCCGGCCGCCTGTTCGGATTGCCAGAGGGCGGTCGGGACCCGTGGGGGTACCCGATGTAGAACGCCGCTTGATGCCATTAACCCCGGGGGCGATCGGACCTGCCCGCCGCGCTCCGCAACCACGCCCCACTCACGCGCGTCCCCGTGCGCCATGGCGGTGCCCCCGCTCCCCAGCGACGATGAGCCGTGGCGTGAACCAACGGGAAGCGAGCGTGATTGAGGATCTGATCAACGGGCTGGCGGCGAACCAGCATGGGGTGGTCGGGCGGCCGCAGCTGCTTGCGGCCGGCGTCACGGCGCGCCAGGTGGGGGGCCTGCGGGAGCGGCGCCGACTGCGCGTGGTGCACCCGGGGGTGTACCTGGTGGCGCCGTCGCTGTCCGAGCAGGGTCGCCTGATGGCAGCGGTGCTTGCCTGCGGGCCAACGGCGATGGCTAGCCATATCGGCGCCGGATGGCTGCGGGAGTGGGTACCGGGGCGTTCGGCGGGATCGCCTGTGGACGTGACGCTGGCGGCCGGACACCGTCGCCGGCGGCCAGGGATCCGGTCGCACCGGGTGAAGGACCTGTCCCCCGACCACCGGTGCCTTGTGGACGGGATCCCGACCACGTCGCCGCTGCGGACCATCCGGGACCTCGCCGGGGTCCTCACGCCGCGCGAGCTCGAGCGGGTCATCGGCCACGCCGAGCGCGCAGGAGCCGTGACCGCCGACGAACTCGCGGGGCTCCTCCAGGTCGTCCACGGGCGACTGGGTGCACCGGCGCTCCGGGCGGTGCTCGGGCAGGCGGCCGGCCCCGCGTTCACCCGGTCGCCCGGCGAGGAGGTCTTCCTGGCGGGTGTCCGGCGCGTCCGGCTGCCCGCGCCACGGGTCAACGTCCTGGTCGCTGGCTGCGAGGTGGACTTCTACTGGCCGGACGCGCGCCTCGTCGCCGAGATCGACGGTTGGCGCTGGCACGGGACCCGGGACCGCTTCGAGCAGGACCGTCGCCGCGATAATCGCCTCGCTGCCGCGGGCATCACCGTGATGCGGATCAGTTATCGTCGTCTGGTGGACGAGACCGATGCGGTACTCGTGGAGGTGGCCCAGGCGCTGGCCCTGGCGCGGTCGCGTTGAGGGGAGACGACGATGGACTCTCCCGCAAGTCGCACCGCCCCCCTGCTCCCGCGGGATAGCATGCACATGCGGGCCGCGGGCCTTCCGGCGGCCCCGATGTGGACGACGTGGAGTTGGGCGGGCGCCGGAGGTCAATCGGACTCCGCTCGCGGACCGAATCGCCCACCCGGCCCCGGGGCCGCGCCACGAACGGTCGATCGGGCACAGGTGGAGGCACCGATGTGGATGCGCCGGCCCCCGGCATCAACGCCGCTCCGAGCGTCGCCGCGCGAACTGGATCGGCGCCGTGGT
>CAYXJH010000630.1:0-1514 GCA_964465415.1 uncultured Gemmatimonadaceae bacterium | reverse complement strand
CGCCGGCGGCCGAGGCGCCCGACGCCTGGGGCCGGTTCGTGGACCGGAACATCGTGGCCGTCAACCACGACCACTACTTCAACTTCCGCCTGGACCTGGACGTGGACGGCCCGCGGAACTCCCTCCAGGTCGACGAGCTGAAGACCGTGCGCCTCCCCGACGACCACCCCCGCCGCAGCCTGTGGGCCGTGGAGTCCCGGGTCGCGGCCCGGGAGGGGGAGGCCCGCCTGGACATGGACATGCACCGACCCGCACAGTGGCGCGTGATCAACAGCGACCGGACCAACGCCCAGGGCTATCCGGTGAGCTACCAGCTCGTGCCGGGGATGAACGTCCACACTCTCCTCAGCGCCGACGACTTCCCCCGCCGCCGCGCCGGCTTCATCGACCACCACCTCTGGGTCACCCCGCACCACCCGGCCGAGCGCTATGCCGCCGGCGCCTACCCCACCCTGAGCGAGCCGGGCCAGGGGCTCCCCGCCTGGACGGCGGCGGACCGTGACATCCGGGATACCGACATCGTGCTCTGGTACACGTTCGGGATGCACCACGTCGCCCGGGCCGAGGACTGGCCCGTCATGCCCGTGGCCTGGCACGGGTTCGAGCTGCGGCCGTTCGATTTCTTCGACCGGAACCCGTCCATGGACGCGCCCAGGATGCCGAAATGATGAGGAATCCCGTCTTCGAGTGCGGACTGGAAGGAGTTCCGTGAGGTTCTTCGCCGAGCTGAAGCGCCGGAACGTCTTCCGCGTGGCCGTCGCCTACGCCGTGGTCGCCTGGCTGCTGATCCAGGCCGCGGACATCCTCCTGGCCAACTTCGGCGCGCCGGACTGGGTATTCGGCTCGCTCACGGTGCTCATCCTGCTGGGTTTCCCCATCGCCCTCCTCCTGAGCTGGGCCTACGAGCTCACTCCCGAGGGGCTGAAGCGTGACCGGGACGTCACGGCCGAAGCCGCGACTGCGCCCGGCTCGAGACGGCGCATGGACTGGGTGGTCATCGGCGCCCTGGTCGTCGTCATCGGGGTCGTGGCGTTCCAGCAGGCATGGCTCCCCCGGCCGACGGCGGGCGACGTCGGTCCCGCGGCCGACGCGGCCCCGGCCCGGTCCATCGCGGTGCTGGCCTTCGACGACCTCAGCCCGGAGGGCGACCAGGGCTACTTCGCCGAAGGGATCTCGGAGGAGTTGCTGAACCTGCTGGCGCGGATCGACGGCCTGAAGGTGGCCGCGCGGACGTCGTCCTTCAAGTTCAGGGGAGTGGACGCGGACATAGGCCAGATCGGGACCGCGCTCAACGTGGAGACAGTGCTGGAGGGCTCGGTCCGCAAGGCCGGCGATGACGTGCGCGTGACGGCCCAGCTCATCGACGTGGCCACCGGGTACCACCTCTGGTCCGACTCGTATGATCGTCGCCTGGCGAACATCTTCCAGGTCCAGGACGAGATCGCCGGCGCGATCGTACGGGCGCTCAGGCTGAGGCTCGACATCGATGCGGCGACCGCCGCGCGTACGGTTGA
>CAYXJH010000629.1:0-1514 GCA_964465415.1 uncultured Gemmatimonadaceae bacterium | reverse complement strand
AGTCGAAGTCGAAGTCGAAGTCGAAGTCGAAGTCGAAGTCGAAGTCGAAGTCGACCCTCGCCCTCGCGATCCTTGCCGGCGCCCTGGCCTCGCCGGTCGCGGCCCAGGACCCGCCGCCCCATGGGGACTGGTTCACGTTCTCGACGGACCATTTCCGGGTGATCTACCATGGCGACCTCGAGCCGTTGGCCCGCCACGCGGCCGCGGTGGCGGAACGGACGCACGCCGTGCTGCGCGAGGACCTGGTCCAGGCACCGAGCGGCCGGATCGACCTGGTCGTCACAGACCACGCGGACTTCAGCAACGGCTTCGCCATGCCGTTCACGACGAACCGGATCGTGGTCTTCGCGCGGCCGCCGCTCGTGGCACCATCGCTGGCCTTCAGCCGGGACTGGCTCGAGCTGGTCGTGGCGCACGAGCTCGTCCACATCTTCCACCTGGACCGGGCAGGCCCGGTGGGCCGGGCGGTCCGACGGGTTTTCGGGCGCGTCCCGATGCTCTGGCCACTCTTCCCCGCGGTGGGAACGCCCGTGTGGAACGTGGAGGGGCTCGCGACGCATTACGAGTCGCGCCTCACCGGCGCTGGCCGTGGGCACGGCAGCTACCACGACATGGTGATCCGGACGGCCGCGCTGGAGGCGGAGATCCCGCCGCTCAGGCGCGTCAGCGCGCCGAGCCCCGTCTGGCCGGGCGGCGAGCGCAGCTACATCTACGGCGCGGCGCTGATGGAATGGATCGAAGAGCGGTTCGGGCCTCAGGCCCACGGCGAGCTGGCCGACGCGACCTACGGCTCGGTCCTGCCCACGTTCCTGTTCTTCAATCATGTGGCCCGCGGCCCGCTGGGTCACTCGTTCAGCGCCGTCTACGAGGAGTGGCGGGCCGCGGCCGTGGATTCCGCGCGGGCCGTCCGTGACCGGCTGGTGGCCGACGGACTCACGGTCACGGAGAGGGTGGTCGGGCGAGGCCCATACGCGGTGGCGCCACGCGTATCCAGGGACGGCCGCCTGCTGAGCTACGCCGCCCACGACTACCGATCCGATCCGGCCACGCGGGTGGTGGATCTCGCGACCGGAGATGTCCGGACGCTGGCGCGGCGGAACCAGTTCGGCTGGCTCCTCGGCCCGGCCAGCTGGCTGCCGGATCACACCGGCGTGGTCGTGGCCCAGCTGGAGTACCGGGGTCGGTACCGCCTGTACAGCGACCTCTGGTCCTTGGACCGGACCGGACGGGAGCGGCGCCTGACCTACGGCCAGCGCATCGCTCAGCCGGACGTGGCGCCCGACGGTCGGCGCGTGGCCGCGGTCAGGACCCGGGACGGCGCCGTGGACCTGGTCGTGCACGACATGGACACGGGCGAGACGCGTGAGATCGTCCGGGCCGACCCGGGCGATGGCTTCGCTTCGCCACGCTGGTCACCCGACGGCACACGGATCGCCGCGGCCCGCTTCGCCGGTGGTCAGGTCGACATCGTGGTGGTGGACCCGGCGCCGGGCGGCGTCCTCGCCGTCACGGAC
>CAYXJH010000628.1:0-1532 GCA_964465415.1 uncultured Gemmatimonadaceae bacterium | reverse complement strand
GCTTGCGGGCGCCGCCCGGCGGGCCATCGCTCGGATCGATCCCGGCCTGCCCCTGATCGACATCCAACCCATGGATCGGTACCTGGCGGCGTCCGTCGCCGACCGGCGCTTTCTCACGATGCTGCTCTCGGTCTTCGCCGGCCTGGCTCTGCTGCTGGCTGGCGTCGGTGTCTACGGAGTCATGGCGTACGTCGTCGCGCAGCGGCGTCGGGAGATCGGGATACGCATGGCTCTGGGCGCCGAGCGGTTGGACGTGGTCCGGCTTGTCGTGGGTCAGGCTGGCTGGCTGGCGCTGCTGGGCATCCTGCTGGGCGTGCCGACCGCGCTCGCGTTGAGCCGGATCCTGACAGGAGCGCTCTACGAGGTGAGTGCCCGCGATCCAATGACGTTCGTGGTCGTCCCGACGTGCCTGGCCTTTGTAGCCCTGGTTGCCGCCTACATACCGGCGCGGAGAGCCACCCGCGTCGACCCCATGATCGCCCTGCGCGAGGACTGAGATGACCCTGTTCCTGCAGGATCTGCGCTTCGCCGCCCGGAGTCTGGGCAAGAACCCCGGGTTCGCGGCCGTCGCCGTGCTCACGCTCGCCATCGGGATCGGCGCGGCCACAGCGCTGTTCAGCGTGGTGCACGGGATCCTGATCCGCCCGCTGCCGTACCCGGAGCCGGACCGGATCGTTCAGCTCTGGGAGGTGGACGCGCGGGGGAACGAGATCAGCGTGACCGATCCGAATTTCGCCGACTGGAGGGATCAGAGCCGCAGCTTCGCCTGGTTGGCACAGTACCAGAGCGGACCCATGTCCATCGTCGGCGGCGATGAGCCGGTTCGGCGCCTGGTCGCATGGGTCTCGGCCGATTTCTTCCGGGTGATGGGGATCCAGCCGGCGATGGGCCGCGCGTTTTCGACCGATGAGGCGCAGCCGGGCGGAGCGCCGGCCGTGGTCATCAGCGACGCATTGTGGCGGACCCATCTGGGCGCGACCCCTGACCTGGCGGGAACGACGCTCTCGTTCGGTGGTGATGTGTACTCCGTCATAGGGGTGATGCCGCCTCGGTTCGATTTCCCCCAGGACGTGGAGGTCTGGACCGCGCGGGAGCTGCGGCCGGTGCTGCCATCGCGCACTGCGCACAACTGGCACGTGGTGGCTCGCCTGGCCGATGGAGTCTCTCTTCCGCGGGCTCGCCAGGACCTCTCGTCCGTATCCCGGTCCCTCAAGGAGCAGCACGGCGACGACATCGGACTGGTCGACGCCGCAGTGGTCCCGCTCCAGGCGCAGCTGGTGGGGAGTGTGCGTCCCGTGCTGCTGGTCCTGCTGGGTGCAGCCGGCTTCCTCCTGCTCGTGGCGGTGGCGAACGTGGCGAACCTCTCGCTGGCTCGCATGGCCGCACGCGAACGGGAGATGGCGGTGCGGACCGCGCTGGGTGCCAGCCGGTGGCGCCTGCTGGGCCCCACCCTGGGCGAGGCGTTGACCCTCTCGGTGGCGGGCGGGCTGCTGGGCATGGTGCTGGCCGCCGCCGGGCTCCGGATCCTGCTG
>CAYXJH010000627.1:0-1532 GCA_964465415.1 uncultured Gemmatimonadaceae bacterium | reverse complement strand
CGCCGGCGGCGCCGAGCGGGTTCTTCCGGACGAACAGCCGGAGCGCGCCGCCCCACCCGCGCGTCCGCGGCGGCGCCTCGGCGAGGGGAACGTCGATCGTGCGGATCGCCATCAGGCTTTCCCGTACTTGATGCGGGGGTCGAGCCAGCTGTAGAGCAGGTCGACCGTGAGGTTGGCCAGCACCACCACCACCGCGATCAGCATCGCCAGGTTCTGCACGATCGGGTAGTCGCGGAACTGGATCGCGTCGACCAGGTAGCGGGCCACGCCGGGCAGGTTGAAGACGGTCTCGGTGACGATGAGCCCGCCGATCAGGAAGGCGAACTCGATCCCGATGAGGGTCACGACGGGCAGCGAGGCGTTCTTGAGCGCGTGCCGCCACACCACCAGCGTCTCGCGCTGCCCCTTGGCCCACGCGGTGCGGATGTAGTCCTCGCGCAGCACCTCGAGCATGGCCGAGCGGGTGATGCGCATGATCAGCGCCGAGCTGCGGTAGCCCACGGCCAGGGCCGGGATCGCGAACTGGGCGAGATTGCCCCAGAGGTCCTCGAAGGGCGAGACGTACGTCATGGACGGGATCCAGCCGAGGGACCGGACCATCACGAGAATGACCACCATCCCCAGCCAGAACGACGGCATGGAGAGCCCCGCCAGGGACAGGACGCGGAGCACGTAGTCGAGCACCCGGCCGCGCCGGATGGCGCTGATCACGCCCATCGGCACGCCGAGCAGCACCGCGAACCCGAGCGCCAGCACGGCCAGCTGTACCGTCACCGGCAGCCGCGGCTTGATCACCTCCCACGCCGGCAGGTCGTAGCGGTACGACTTGCCGAGGTCGCCGCGCAGCAGGTCGCCGAGCCACCGCGCGTACTGCACGGGGATCGGCTGGTCGATCCCCAGCTCCACCTCGAGGAGCTTGCGGTCCGCCTCGTCCACGTAGCCGGCCGACTCGAAGATGATGTCCGTGATGTTGCCGGGGGCCAGGCGCATGAGGACGAAGATGAGGACGGACATCCCCAGCAGGGTGAGGACGGCGATGCCGAGACGCTTGGCGACGTAGACGCGCATGGCGTGGGGGCCCGGAGGCACCTCCGGGCCCCTCCGGCGCTACTTGTCCAGCCAGACGTCCTGGCGGCGGGCGACGTTGTAGATGGAGTTGTCGTGCACGGCCCAGTTCTTCACGTGGGGCCAGTACACGGCATACTGCTTGCCCCAGCCGAGGATCGGCCGTGCGCCGTCGGCCTGGAGCTTGCGGTCGATCTCGTGCACGAGCGCGCGCCGCTTGGCCGGGTCCAGGGTCTGGGACTGCTCGACCATGAGGCGGTCGATCTCCTCCGAGCAGTAGCCGGAGAAGTTGCGCTGCGAACCGCACCGGTAGTTCTCGAAGAGCTGGGCGTCGGGATCGTCGATCCCGACGCCGGTGAGGTTGAGGGCCACCTGGTACTCCAGCCGCGACATCTTCGGGTGCCAGACGCCCGTCTCGATCTGCTCCAGCGTCGCCTCGACCCCCACCTGCTGGAGCTGGTCGACCA
>CAYXJH010000626.1:0-1540 GCA_964465415.1 uncultured Gemmatimonadaceae bacterium | reverse complement strand
TGGCGTTGAGGGGGCCCGTCGGCATGATCCCCACGACGACGCCCGCCTCCCGCGCGCGCGGCCGATCCGCCGACGTCGTCACCTGGCTCACCGCCCGCTCCGGCAGGCACGCCAGCAGGATGACAGAGAGCACGGCGGCGCCGGCGAGGCCGGCCCGGGCGGGGGAAGGCGGTCGGAGGTACATCGGCATGACGGGGTACGGGGGTTCGTGGACACGCGGGACGATAGAGAGGCGGCCCCGTCGGCGTCAATCGCAGACCGCGGCCGCGCGTTGGCCGCGCGCGCACGCGACCCGGACCATCGCGGCTTGACCCCGGTCTGCCGAGCGTTTACCCTGTCCGCTCCGGCGCCGCTGGCCGGAGCCGTTCCGATGGATGAACCCGGACGATCAATGCGCGACGGTCTCGAGAAATCTGCGCGCCGGCTAACCCCCGGCGCGTTCGTCTTGCTTGCCGCCTGCTCGGGCGACTACCCGCAGACCATGACCCGGCCGGTCAGCGAGTGGGGGCAGATCCAGATGGACATCTGGGCGCTCGTCACGTGGTGGACCGTGCCGATCATGCTGGTGGTGTTCGGCGTGCTGGCCTACATCCTGGTCCGTTTTCGCGACCGCCCCGGCCAGGCCGAACCCAAGCCGATCTACGGCAGCACCAAGCTCGAGATCCTGTGGACCGTCATCCCGGCGCTCATCGTCCTGTTCATCGCGATCCCCACGATCCAGGCGATCTTCGCGCTCCAGGAGCAGGAGCCCGAGGACGCCCTGGTCATCGAGGCCATCGGCCACCAGTGGTGGTGGGAGTTCCGCTACCCCGAGGAAGGGATCATCACGGCCAATGAGTTCTACGTGCCCGTAGGCCGCCCGATCGCGCTGCGCCTCCGCTCGAACGACGTCATCCACAGCTTCTGGATCCCGCGCCTTGGGGGGAAGCGAGACGTTAACCCGGTGACCCGGACCCCCGAAGGCGTCCGGCCGCTCCACCTCAACACGATCGTCCTGACCGTGGACTCCACGGGCGAGTACCTGGGCCAGTGCGCCGAGTTCTGCGGGACGTCGCACGCGATCATGCGGATGAACGCCGTGGCGGTGGAGCCGGACGCGTTCGACGGGTGGGTCCATGCCATGCGTACCCCCATGGAGCCTGTGGGCGACGTGGCCATCGAAGGCTACAACGTCTTCATGCGGAGCACCTGCATCGCCTGTCACGCGATCCAGGGAACCAGCGCGCAGGGCCGCCTCGGACCCGACCTGACCATGATGGGCGAGCGCTTCACCATCGGCGCCGGCCTCATGGCCAATACCCCGGAGAACATGACCGAATGGATCCTCCGGGCGCCCGAGCTCAAGAAGGGGATCGTCATGCCCGGCGCCCAGGTGGAGGCCGGCGGCATGCCGGCGACCGGGCTGTCCCGAGAGGAAGCCCGCGCCATCGCCCAGTACCTGGCCGACCTCCGGCTTCCCCTGGTCCGCCCCGCGCCCCCGCCGCCGGCCGATCCCGACGACGAGCCCGAGATCGACCCGGTGCTCGAGCCGGAGACCGAG
>CAYXJH010000625.1:0-1549 GCA_964465415.1 uncultured Gemmatimonadaceae bacterium | reverse complement strand
CCTGATACCTCCACACCGCCCATGAGCCTCCTCGACACCTTCGGTCCCCGCGCCCTCTGGCACCATTTCGATCAGATCCTTCAGCTTCCGCGTCCGTCGAAGGGTGAGGGCCGTATCCGGGACTACGTCCTGGAGGTGGCCGGGCGGAACGGGCTGGACTCGCAGGTCGATGCGGCCGGGAACGTCGTCGTCCGCAAGCCGGCCGCCGCCGGCCGCGAAAGCGTCGCGATCACGATCCTGCAAAGCCACCTGGACATGGTGTACGAGAAGAATGCGGACGTGGAGCACGACTTCACACGGGATCCGATCCGACCCGAGCGGGACGGCGACTACCTCACGGCCCGCGGCACCACGCTCGGCGCGGACAACGGCATAGGCGTGGCCGCCATGCTCGCCATCATGGAGGCCGACGACGTGGCCCACGGGCCGCTGGAGCTCCTGTTCACTATCGACGAGGAGACAGGTCTCACCGGCGCCGCGGGCCTGGACGCCTCGCTCCTCCAGGGACGACGGCTGCTCAACCTCGACACGGAGGAGGAAGGCGCCATCTACGTCGGCTGCGCCGGTGGCGGTGACAGCTCGCTCACGCTCCCCCTGACCTGGGTGGATTCGCCACGGGACGCCGTGGCCTTCAAGCTCGCTCTCCGTGGGCTGCGCGGCGGCCACTCGGGCGTCGACATCCACCTCCAGCGCGGCAACGCGATCCGGCTCCTGGCCCGCATCCTCGATGCCGCGGGGCGAGGCTCCACGCTGTACCTGGCGGACGTCCACGGCGGCAACATGCGCAACGCCATCCCACGAGAGGCCACCGCCACCCTTGTCATGGCCGAAACGGACGCCGCGGGGTTCCGCGACCGGGCGCGCGCCGAGCTCGCCGATGTCGCCAGCGCGTTCGCCGCCGCCGACCCGGGCATGACGCTGGACTTCGACGACGTCGACGCGCCCGATCGCGTCACGGATGAACAAGCCAGCTGGAAGGTGCTCCACCTTCTCCACGCCCTGCCGCACGGCGTGGACGCCATGAGCCTCGACATCCCCGACCTCGTCGAGACCAGCACGAACCTGGCCGTCGTCCGCATCGAGGAGGACCGGCTCGAGGTTCGCACCAGCACCCGGTCCTCCGTTGCCAGCGAGCTCCGCGCCCTCAGGGCGCGCATCCGCGCCATCGCGCACCTGGCCGGCGCCGACATCCAGCAGGACGACGCATACCCCGGCTGGAAGCCCGACCTCGACTCCGCAATCCTCGCCGTCGTGCGACAGGTCTACGCCGAGCACCTCGGGCGCGACCCCGCCGTCAAGGCCGTACACGCCGGCCTCGAGACCGGCATCATCGGCGAGAAGGTCCCGGGCATGGACATGGTCTCCATCGGCCCCCAGATCGAGTTCCCACACTCGCCCGACGAACGCGTCCACATCCCCAGCGTCGCCGAGTTCCATACCCTGCTGACCCGAACCCTCGAGCGCCTCGACTGACCGCGCGGTCCCCGCCTCGGGACCCCGCGGCCGGGCCTGCGCGAGTACTGGGACACCTGCTGGAGCAACGACTACC
>CAYXJH010000624.1:0-1551 GCA_964465415.1 uncultured Gemmatimonadaceae bacterium | reverse complement strand
ATCTGAACACCCAGTCGGCCGTCGTCGGGATCGTCGGGAACGCGAACGCGTTCGATCTCTCCAGATGGGACTGGGTGAGGGACGACGGCCTCACCACCCGCACGTCGGTGAGCCGGTCGATGTACATCGGCCGCCTCACGGGGCAGCCGGCGGCGAGGCATCGCGTGTCCGTCAACTTCGAATACCAGCAGCGGTGCGAGGGATCGCCGCTCAGGGCCGAGACCACGGGATGCCAGGGGCGGGGCAGCGACTGGGTGGCGGCGGGCGGGATGTTCAACTCACCGGAAGCACACCTGGCCTACCGCGACTTCCCGTACACCATCGTCCAGGGGCGGTGGACCTCGCCCTTCTCGAGCCGGCTGCTGCTGGAGGCGGGCGGCACCTACTACACGTATCGGCATGAAGGCGGGTTCGGGTCGATTCCACCGGACGGCGTTTTCGACATCGGCGTGACGCAGGTCTCCACGGCGATCAATCCTGCGACCGGAGCGCCGTACGCCCCCCGCGGGGGCTATACCTACCGGGCCGTCTCCCAGTACGCCGAGCACACGGCCAGCCCGAACAACTGGAACGCGTCGGTAGCGTACGTGACGGGCTCGCACAGCATGAAGGCTGGCTACCAGGGGGCGTACCAGGCGGCCAGCCAGGTGCGCCGCGCCAACCCGTCGCTGCTGTCCTACACGTTCAATCAGGCCAACCCGGTCAGCTTCAACGTGCGGCTCCCGGATTGGGCAACCGCCGACAGGACCTGGAGCAGCGCCTTCTTCGTCCAGGACACGTGGACGCGTGGGCGGGTGACGCTGCAGGGCGCGCTGCGCTACGATCGCGCCTGGAGCTACAGCCCGGCGGGCCTCAGCGGCACGAACACGCCGGCCCCGCAACTGGGCTTCGATGCCATCACGTTCCCGCGCACGCCGAGCGTCGACTCCTACAATGACATCACGCCGCGGTTCGGCGTTGCGCTCGACGTGTTCGGCACGGGCAGGACGGCGCTCAAGTTCAGCGGGGGGCGCTATCTCGAGGCGGCGAGCAACGGCGGCCCCTACGTCCAGAACAACCCGGCCAACCGGATCGTAAACAACGTGACCAGGGGCTGGAACGATGCGAACGGCGACCGCGTGGTGGACTGCGATCTCAGCGTGCTCACGGCGAACAGCGAGTGCGCGGCGCTTACCGGCAACAACCTGAACTTCGGCAACGTCAGCACGGGGCTCACGCAGGTGAACCAGGATACGCTCAGGGGCTGGGGCGTGCGTGGGTACGACTGGCAGTGGAGCGTCGGCATCCAGCAGGCGGTGCTCGCGCGCGTGTCGGCCGAGGTCGAGTACTCCCGCCGCTCGTACCACATGTTCACCGTCACCGACAATCGCAACCGCAGTCCGGAGACGGACTGGGAGGCGTGGACGATCAACGCGCCCGTCGATCCGCGGCTCCCCGGCGGCGGTGGATACCCGATCACTCTCTACACGCTGACGGCCGCGGCCGCCCCGATCCCGGCCAGCAACTACATCACGTGGGAGGAGGAGTTCGGCCCCTCGCGCACCCGCTACT
>CAYXJH010000623.1:0-1556 GCA_964465415.1 uncultured Gemmatimonadaceae bacterium | reverse complement strand
AGCACGGCCACGCCCGGGGCCGCGCTCCCGCTGGCCGACAGGGGCGCTGGTGTGGGAGACCGGCCGGTGGTCAGCACGTAAACGCCCGCCAGGCCGAACAGGAGGGAGAAGGCGACCACGCCACCGGCCAGCGCCCGGGCCCAGGTGAGGTGCGGCAGGCGACCGCCCCGGACCGCGCGGCCCAGGTCACGGACGTCGACGGCCCACGGCGCGGGGACATCGTCCGACGCGGCCCGGTCCTCGACCACGGGGTTCGCCTGGACCCACGCGGTAGCCAGCACCACGAGCAGCCCCACCGCCAGCAGCAGTACCACCACGGGCCCGACCCAGGCGGGGAGGGACAGCGCGGTCATGAGCGCGTCGGTGATCTGGATCAGGAGCCAGGAGGCGCCGAGGTACACGGCCAGGACCTGCACCAGTCGACCTTTGCGAATGCGGGACCAGATGGAGCGAGAAGCAGGCATGGCCCTCAAGATGGTGCGCGGGCGGGTGCCGGGGAAAGGGTGGTGTTCAGACCATTCCCGGGCGCGCGCGCGACGCGTTCATTGGTCGAGGTCGTCCCCCAGCCCGACGATCGCCCGGACGATCCGGTCCATGGCGTCCCGCGCCGCGGCGGCGGGCGCGCCGGTGGTGTTGGTCAGGATGGCGAACGAGATCGGACGGCCGGTGGTGGTCTCGATGTACCCGCTGAGCCCGTTCACGTGGGTGACCGTGCCGGTCTTGGCGGCGACCCGGTCCTCCAGCCCGGGGAGCCGCCCGGCCAGGGTGCCGCCCTGCTGGCCGGGTCGGGGCAGCGACGCGGCGAACGCATCGAACCACGGCTCGCCCCGGGCGAACTCGAGGAGCGCCACGATGCCGGCCGGGGTGAGCAGGCTCTGGTTCGACAGGCCCGATCCGTCGCGGAGGAAGAACGCGGTGGAGTCGACCCCGACCCGGTCGATCAGGAAGCGGGCATGGAGGTCAAGCCCGGCCTCCCACGAGCCCCCTTCCCCGCGCTCCGCGCCCACCGTCTTCACGAGCTGCTCGGCGATCCAGTTCTGGCTGGGCATCATGAAGGCGGCCACGATGTCGGCCATCGGCGGCGAGACCCAGGCGAGGAGCGGGACGTGATGGGCGTCGAGCATGGCCTGGACCGCCGTCGTGTCTCTGACGACGCGGGCCGGGCCGTCCAACCGAATGCCGCGGGCCTGTAGCGCCAGGGCCAGGGACCGGGCGGCCAACTCAGCGGGGTCGGGCGCCGCCAGCACCAGCGTGTCGGCCGGGGCGCCGAACGGGATGACCCCCTCGATGACGAGCGTGTCTCCGGGCATCCGCCGCGAGGTCGTCACCTGCCGCCGGGCGTTCGCCGGCCCGGTCGTCACGCGGACCTCGATGTCCGCCACGCCCGGGAACGGCAGCAGCTCGGCCCTGACGGGCACGCCCACCGTGGCGCCGGGGCTGAGCACCACGAGCAACGTGCCCTCCTCGATCCCGAACGCCGCCGTCCCGGCGGCGAACCGAGACGGGAGGTTGCCCAGGAACCAGGCGAAGTGGACGGGCGCATCCGTGAACCGGGT
>CAYXJH010000622.1:0-1558 GCA_964465415.1 uncultured Gemmatimonadaceae bacterium | reverse complement strand
TGTCCTCCAGGAGCTGGTCCGCGACGCGCTCACCGGCTGGCTCCGGCACCGGGTGTCCGATTGGGCGGTGGACGTGGGCGGCGGCGCCTACCTGGTGCGCGTCAAACGATGAGCCGGAGGTCCGGGCACCTCCTCGAACGGCGCTCGCTCCCGGGCCGCGGCCTCAGTGCAGCCTGACGTCCGGGAATAGCACCTGCATTGTCTGGCGCGGCTGGGCCGCGATGATCCCGATCTCGCTGTCCCGCGGTCGGAAGATCACGATCCAGTAGATCTCCGGGGCCTCGGCGTGCCGCACCGTGCGCACGTACACGCGCCAGTCAGCGTCCTCGGGGTGGGTGAACATCTGCTCGCCGAGCACGCCCGTAATGGGGCCCATGGCCTCGGTGATATCACGCGCCGCCTCGCTCATCATGGCCGGGCTCTCGGACAGCTCCCGCATCATCGTCCCGGCATGCTCCCAGACCAGGGCGCCTTCGCCGGCGAGGTACCATTCCAGGGCCTGGCGCGGGAAGGCCATCCCCTCGCCGGAGCCAGCCTGCGCTTCGAGCGCCGGCGCCGCGACAAGTGGCAGGATGCCCAGGAAGCATAACGGGCGTAGACGCGAGGGGTACCGTGAACGCATCATGGTCATCTCCGGACGGAAGGGCACGCGCAGTCGATCGCCTCACGGAACCACCAACGGCCCGAATGTAGGCGACGCAGCCGGCCGAACACAATCGTTCTGTTGCGCTCCTTGCGGGGATGCGTGGCAGGGGCCATCGTCGGTCCCATGCCCACACGAACGTCCCGGCGCGCCCGGACCGTGCCCGGCCTACGCGGTGACCTCGCGCCCTCGCGGCGGTTCCTGATCCTCATCGTCTTGATCGTCGGCGTTCCCATCGGCCCCCGCGCCGCCGCCCAGACCGGCTGGACAGCCATCGGCGAGATGCCGCTGGCGCGCGGCCAAACGGTAGCCGTGGCCGAGGGCGGGAAGATCTACGTCCTGACGGGGAGCGCGCCGGGCCAGGACGCAACCGGGCTGCTCCAGGCGTTCGATCCCGAGAGGGTCACCTGGGAGGACCTGGCCACGATGCCCAACGTCGCCTCGCACGCGGGCGCGGCGGTCGTGGACGGAAGCATCTACGTGGTGGGCGGCTTCGTCGCGAACGTCCACGCCGGTGCGATGGACCGCGTCTTCCGCTACGACATCGCCGCAAACGCCTGGGAGGCGCTTGCGCCGCTCCCGGTTCCTCGAGGCTCGCCGGCCGTTGTGGCGCTCGACGGACGGATCCACGCCGTCTCGGGCCGGAACGGCGACGGGCTCCTCGGCGCCCACCACGTCTACGATCCGGCCACAAACCGGTGGAGCGAGGCGGCGCCGCTACCGGTCCCGCGAGATCACAAGGGCATCGGAGTCGCCGGCGGCAGGATCCACGTCTTCGGGGGCCGGACCGGCGGAAGCTCCGAGAACACGGGCCGCCACGATGTCTACGATCCAGCGACCAACACGTGGACGGAGGCGCCTCCCCTGCCGACGCCCCGGAGCGTGGGCGCCGCTTTCCAGCTGGGCGGCCTCCTG
>CAYXJH010000621.1:0-1559 GCA_964465415.1 uncultured Gemmatimonadaceae bacterium | reverse complement strand
TGTAGCCGCGGCCCCGGTAGCTGATGTGCGACGGCGCGTCCACGTGCGAGAAGGCCCAGCCGTGGTAGATGATGGTCAGCCGCTCCGCGGTCCACACCACCGAGCCGTCGCTCGGGCCGATGAGGCTGTCCGACACGAGGAGGAAGTCGATCCCGGCCGGCTCGAACGCGCCCTCCACGGGACCGGCCACGAACTCGCGACCCAGGGAGAGCGTCAGACCCGCTCGCACCTCCCCCGCCGCGGCGCGTCTCACCTCCGGAGTGATGAGGTTCAGCGTGCCGTTCTCGTCCTCAGCGCCCCACCGGCCCGCGTTGTCCAGGCGGTGGACCAGGGCATCGAACGCGTCGCGCGAGAGGGCACCCCGGTCGGACTGTGCAGTGGCACCGTCGGCGGTCGCGAGGATCGCGACGAGGGTGGCTGCGCACGCACAACGTGCGTAATGAGACACGGGCCGTACTCGCATCCGGGCTCCTCGCGGCTTCCGCGGCCGCACTGTTCAAGGGGAAAGGCCAACTGTACCCGGTCCGCGGGATGAAGTCCAGCATGGCCTTCGACATGCCGGTTCCGCTGGGCTGGTAGAAGCCGGTGAACGCCCACGGGGTCGGACGTCCTCGGCGTGGAGCGGGTGCCGGATGGTTCGGCGTCCCCGGCTCCGGCTGGCCGCAGGGCTCCCGGTTCGTGCTCGATGCGCAGGCGGTCGAGGGCGAGGGGCGGGCGGGCGCAGTAACGGATCAGCCGCTCGCGGCCGGCTGGGTCGGACCCGTCGATGCGGACAGAGGCGTCGACGCTGAATCCGCCGGTGCCCTGCCAGGTGAGCATGTCGGCCACGGTATGGTCACCGAGGAGGCCACGGCGCTGGAAGAGGCGGAGGATGCGGCGCTGGAGGACGGGCGCAAGGCGCGGCGTCGTCGGAGGAGAAGTGGTGGCCTCGTGGAAGAGGGCCTCGCCGTCGACCTCGGTGAAGACGTCGTCGAGGACCAGGAGGTGGAAGTGGAAGTGGGGGTTGAGGGCGGCGCCGAAGCGGTGGAGGAAGGAGACAGCGCCGAGTTGGGCATCAGGGGCGGCGCCTGGACTGGCGCGTCGCAGGGCGGTCCAGATGGCGCGGAGCAGGATCCGGAGCACGGCCCCGGCGAGGGCGGGGTCGTGGTGGAAGAAGGGACGGATCCGTTTCGGGACGGAGAGCACCCACTGGCGGATCGGCAGGGGCGGCAGGACGTGATCGTTCAGGTGGGCGGCGACCTCGACCATCCGACGGGCATTGCAGGAAGGGCAGACGCCACGGCCCTTGCAGGAGAAGGCGACGAGGCGCTCGGCGGCGCAGTCGTCGCACCGGATTCGTGCGAAGCCGTGGGCCAGGATGCCGCATCGCAGGGTAGCCCTCGCCCCATGGATCTGCCTCGGCGGCCCGGGCCAGGAAGGTCTCGATGTGGTGCTGGACAATGGGGTAGAGGGGCGTGGTGGTGGGCCGGCGGCGGCGGTAGACGGCGGCGAGGCCGGTGGGCGCGGCGGGATGAGCGTCGGGGGAGAACCGGCGGCGCGGCGAGGCACAGGTCGAGCGA
>CAYXJH010000620.1:0-1559 GCA_964465415.1 uncultured Gemmatimonadaceae bacterium | reverse complement strand
CTCATCGTGCTGCTGGTGGCCCTCGGCTTCCCGGTGGCCCTGGTCCTGGCCTGGGCACTGGAACTCACGCCGGACGGGATCCGGGTGACACCGGCTCCCACAGCCGGCGACCACGACCAGCCCGCGCCGTCACTACTGGGCAGGAAGACATTGCTGGCAGCGTCGCTGCTCGTCATCGTGGGTGCGAGCCTGAGCGCCGGCTGGCTCCTGAAGCCCTCCGGCCCGGCTCCTGACCGTGTCGCGGAGGGCGCCCTGTACGGGTCCGGCTCGGTGGCCGTCCTCCCCTTCGACAACTTCGCCGTCCAGGACGAGGACTACTTCAGCGACGGGATCACCGAGGACATCATCGCCCAGCTCACGCGCGTCCCGGACCTCACCGTTATCAGCCGCACGTCCGCCATGCGCTACCGGAACACGGACTTGAGCGTGCGGGAGATCGGCGCCGAGCTGGGCGTGGGCGCGATCCTGGAGGGGAGCGTCCGCCGGGCGGACGGCCGCGTGCGCATCGTGGCCCAGCTCATCGACGTGGCCACCGACCGCCACCTCTGGGCGGAGACGTACGACCGGGAAGTCGCCGACGTCTTCGCCGTGCAGAGCGAAGTGGCGCGGGAGATCGCCTCGGCGCTGGGACGCACGCTGGGCTCGACGGCCGCACCCGGCGCAGACGGCAGGGAGCACGCCCGGACCGACCCGGAGACCTACGAGCTGTACCTCCGCGCACGGCACCTCTGGAACCAGCGTCGCCCCGCCGCCCTCCGCAGCGCCATCCAGTACTTCGAGGAGGCCATCGCTCGGGACCCGGACTTCGCCCTGGCCCACGCCGGGCTCGCCGATGTCTACGTGGTGCTCCCCTTCACCGATCCAACCGCACCAACCCTGCCGTCGGTGGCCTCGGCGATGGCCGCCGCGCGGCGGGCCCTGGATCTGGATCCCACGCTGGGCCAGGCCTATGCGACGCTTGGCATGGCTTCCCTGGTGGCCTGGTCGTTCGCAGATGCCGAACGGTATTTCGCGCGGGCCCTCGACCTGACGCCTGGATCCGCCACCGCACATCAGTGGGCGGGGAACTACCGCGGCACACTCGGCCAGACCGAGGAGGCGATCGCGCTGCAGCGGCGGGCGCTGAAGCTGGATCCCTTCTCGCCGCGGATCCACACGGACCTCGCCGAGTGGCTGCACGTGGCGGGGCGGCGGGGCGAGGCGATCCAGGGCCTCGAGCGCGCGGCGGAGCTGGATCCCGGCTACGCCGACTACCACGTCTTTGCCATGCTGGTCTACGCCTTCGCAGGCGAGGAGGATCGTGCGCTCGAGGCGTTGCTGCGAGCACACCAGCTTGCACCGGCGAGCGGGCTGCCGGCTGACGCCGTGCGGGCGGCGTTCCGCGACGCGGGGCTGGTTGGGGCGGTCCGCCTGGTACTGGAGCGTGCCCCGGCGACTTTCGTGTCCAACCTCCGGCGCGCGAATGCCGAGCTCTACGTCGGCGACAGGGAGGCCGCCCTCCGATCCCTGGAGCGGATGGTGGAGGGCCACGATGGGGATAGCGTATGGATCATTTCGTT
>CAYXJH010000619.1:0-1566 GCA_964465415.1 uncultured Gemmatimonadaceae bacterium | reverse complement strand
GACCCGGATCCCGGCGATGCCGCGCAGCGAGTCGGTGGGCCGCTGGAACGCGGACCGCTCGATCTACTCGCGGGCGACGAACCGGCCGAAGCCGGATCGGGCGCCTCGGTCCCGCCGGTCGTAGAAGCTGCGGATCGCGGAACTCCCGGCCGAGCGCCGGGCGGTCACCACGATCGGGTCCAGCGCGATGGCATCCTGGGCGAGGGTGACTTCCAGGACGACCCATTCGCCCGTGCGGACGTGGACGCCATCCGACGTGAACGGGTGGAACCCGAGGCGCTCGATCGTCAAGACCCAGCGGTCGGCGTGCGGGAGGTGCAACGTGAAGCGTCCGTCTTCATCCGCCAGCGTTTCCGCGCGGAGAGCCTGCTCCGTACCCGTGGCACCGACGGCGGCACCGGCGATGGAAGTGCCAGTCGCGGCGTCCCGGATCACCCCCGACAGAATCTGGGCACGAAGGTTAGCGGGTCCGGCCAGCCCGAGGGCGATCGCCGTGAGGAGCGCGGCCACAACTGGACCGGAGCGTCGCGTGGCCCGGGTGGGGTACATGGTCCGGCCCGCTCGATCGAGGTTTGCGCCAGTACGACGGCGATTCGGCGGGGACTGCAGCCAGCTCCGCGCGGTCCGGCGGACCGATGCGTGCAGTCCTCGCTTCCAATATAACGCAGGGGCCAGGGCGGCACCCAGAGTCGTGATGCCTCGGCCGGCCCGGCAGTGTGACGAGCCATCTGAATGAAAGGAAGCAGCGATGGACAAAAGAGTCGTATGGGCAGCAGTGTCGCTTCTCGCGCTGGCGACCCCGGCGGCCGCGCAGCTTGCGCCGGGAGCGGTGTGGACCGATGACCGGCCCGATGCACACGCGCCGATCGGGGTGCCCCACGGGCAACTCCTCGAGGCGGGCCGGATCATGATCGGCTACCGCTACGCCTACCACCGCCTCGACAACCTGCGCCAGGGTACCACGCAGGTGGACCCGGACGCAGCGTTCCAGGTCGGGTACACGCTGGTGCCCACCGCAATGAACGTGCACCGCCATGTGGCAGAGGTGATGTACGCCCCCCGCCCCATGGTGACGTTCGCGGTCGAGCTGCCCGTCGTGCACCAGAACCTGTGGCTAGAACGGCAGAGCGGGGACCGCACGGAGGTGACCGCCTCCGGGCTCGGCGACGTCCGCATCGGCGCGCTGGTCGGGGCGCTGGACCGGGACGGCACCCGGGCGCACGCGAGCCTGATGCTCGGCCTCCCCACCGGCTCGAGAGAGGAGTGGGACGAGCAGGGGCCGTTCCCCTACGCGGCCCACGTGGGTAGTGGGACGTTCGACATCAACCCGGGCGCCACCATCGTGCACCAGACGCCGCTCTGGTCGTGGGGCGGACAGGTGCACGGGACGGTACGGGTCGGGGAGGGCTCGGACGGGTTCGCCCTCGGCAACCGGCTCGAGCTGACGGCCTGGACCGCACGGCAGCTCGCCCGCACGGCCTCCGTCTCCCTGCGCCTCGCCGGCCAGTTCCGGGGCGACGTACGCCACGACGTGCCCACCTTCCCGGCCAGCCCGGCGTCGGAGCC
>CAYXJH010000618.1:0-1572 GCA_964465415.1 uncultured Gemmatimonadaceae bacterium | reverse complement strand
CTGGTCGCGCACGACGACGAAGCGCTCACGGCCGTCCCTGGGCCGGCGGCGGGACCGATCCCGCCGGTGCCCCGTCGCCTGGTCATCCTTCAGGCCCGACCCATCACCACCCTCCCTACCGGCGAGCGGCGGATCTGGGACAACAGCAACATCGTCGAGAGCTACGCGGGCATCACCACACCGCTCACGTTCAGCTTCGCCCGTGCCGTCTACGAGGACGTGTATCGTCAGTTTTGCGGCGTCATGGGGGTGAGCGATGCGCTGATCGAGCGGAACCGTGGCGTGTTCGGCCACATGCTCGGGCTGATCCGCGGCCGGGTCTACTACAACCTTCTGAGCTGGTACCGCCTGCTGTCGCTGCTCCCCGGCTACGCGTTCAACCGGGCATTCATGGAGCGGATGATGGGTGTGCGCGAGAAGCTCACGGACCCGCCGGAGCCGCAGCTGGTGGCGGGCAAGTGGACGGATCTGGGCCGGCTGATCCGCATGGTTCTCCGGATGGTGCGCGCCAGCCGGGCGCTCCGGCGCGACGTCCCCGCCTTCCATCGCCGCATCGACCAGGCGCTCGATCCCCTGGCCGACCTGGATCTTTCGACCTGGTCGTCCGACGAGCTGCTGGCCCTCTACCGTCGCCTCGAGGACGACCTCCTGAGGCACTGGCAACCGCCCCTGGTCAACGACTTCTTCGCCATGATCGGGTTCGGGGTCCTGTCCCGGCTCGTGGAAGGCTGGCTCCCGGACGAGCCGGCCACGCTGGTCAATGATCTCCTGGCCGGTGAGGGTGGCATGATCTCGACGGAGCCCGCGCGACGCGTGATGGCCCTGGCCGGGATGGTGGCGGGATCACCCGAGCTGGAGGCGTTGTTCAGGCGTCATCCGGACGACGGGGCGCTGCTCTCCCAACTGGCGACGGGCACGTCGGGTGGCGCTCCTGACCCGTCCGGCTCGATTCCCCGGGGCGAAGACTTCGCCCCGTCCGCCGACTCCGTCGCGGAGTTCCGGCGGGAGTTCGACGCATACCTGCGTCGTTTCGGGGACCGGTGCGCCAACGAGCTGAAGCTGGAGACGGTTACCCTTTCCGACGACCCGGCCTTCCTCCTGTCCACGATCCGCTCATACTGGCGCCAGGGCGCCACGGACCCCGACGCGACGCGCGCCCGGGAGGGGACGATCCGCGCGGCCGCGGAAGCGCGCGTGGACGAGCGGCTGAGTGGTGTCCGACGCCATGTATTCCGACTGGTCCTGGGCCAGGCTCGTGCGCGGATCCGGGACCGGGAGAACCTCCGCTTCGAGCGAACCCGGGTCTTCGGCGTGGTTCGCCGGATCTTTCTGGGCTTCGGCCACGCCATGGTCCAGGCAGGCCGGATCGATGAGCCCCGGGATGTCTTCTGGCTCACCACCGGCGAGGTGTTCGGCTGGGCCGATGGCACGGGAGCATCGTTGGAATTGCGGCCGATCGCCGCGGCACGGCGCGAGGAGTTCGCAGCGTACGAAGCGGGGCCCGCGCCGCCCGAGCGGTTCGAAACCCTGGGCCCTCCCGCCGAGGCGGACCTCGAGCGGCTGGCGGCCGCT
>CAYXJH010000617.1:0-1574 GCA_964465415.1 uncultured Gemmatimonadaceae bacterium | reverse complement strand
TGGGGAGGCCGCGGCCCCGCCCAACAGGATCGCCCGCACGTGGGCGGGCAGCGTGGCCGGAGGGTCCGCGTCCAGCAGCCTTGCGAGGAGCGTCGGGACCAGCGACAGGATCGTGACCCGGTGCCGACGGATCGTCTGGAGCAGGTCGGACGTTCCGCCGCCGCCGCCCAGGACGACGGCGCGCCGTGCCAGAAGGCATCGGGTGGCGACGGACAGCCCCCCCACGTGGGCGACCGGGAGTCGGAGGAGCCAGCGATCGTCGTCGCGCCATCCCAGGTTGGCGGCGCTGGATGCCGCCGATGCGGCGAACGCCCGCCGGGACAACACCACGAGGCGAGGCCGGCCCGTCGTCCCCGATGTCTGGAGGACCGCCAGCGGCCGATCATCGGCCGGTATTACATCGACGTCCGGGTCTGCGGGTCGGGCGTCGGCATGCTCGCGCCACGATGGCGGAACCATCGGCGGCGAGCCGGCCTCCTGGAGCGCGACATGCCGCTCTTCCGCCGTCAGACCCGGGTGGATCAACATGACCGCGAGCCCCAGCGCGATGTGGGCGTGGACCATTTCCAGCGTTTCGAGCGTCGGGCGCGCGAGCAGCCCGCTGATCGGTGCATCCGCCTGACCGCTTCGACGCAGCCAGCCGACAGCGCGGCGGACGCGCTCCGCGAGCGCGCCGTAGTCGAGGACACAACCGTCCGTCACGACCGCCGGGCTGTCCGGCGATGCGGCAGCCGCGTCGAACACCGAGAGAGTCACGTGCACCGGTCTCCTTCACGTACCACGAGGCGCGTCATCGTGCGAAAGTGGAGCCGGTCCTCGAGAGGAAGCAAGGTGTCTACGCGACGATCCCCGCGGCGAACAGGACTCCGAAGACGAACAGCAGCCGGGCGGTCCCGGCCAGCGCGGGGTTGAGCGCCCGCCCATGGCCGTCGCGCACGCGGCGAAGCAGGGCCAGGGCTAACGGTGCCGAGACGAGAGGGAGCAGCCCCCAGGTGCCGATTTGCCCGGCGACCACGAGCGCGACAGGCGTGGCGTAGGCCACGCCGACGAGCACCGCGTACTCCGCAATGGCGCCCTGGCGCCCGAGCCGCACGGCCAGCGTGCGCTTTCCGGCCACCGCATCCGTCTGGATGTCCCGGACGTTGTTGACCACCAGGATCGCCGTGGTCAGCGCACCCACTGGGATCGCGGCGAGCCAGGCGAGCGCTGGAACGTGGCCCGCCTGGACGTATGCGGTGCCGCCCACGGCGACGAACCCGAAGAAGATGAAGACCGCGATGTCGCCGAGGCCGTTGTATCCCAGGGGGAACGGCCCGCCCGTGTACGCCACCGCCGCGACGATGGACAGGAGCCCGATGATGATGATGACGGGGCCCGCGACCCAGACAAGGTAGACGCCCACCAGGAAGGCGAGGGCGAAGGTGAGCGTCATGCCAGCGCGGACCGCCCGGGCGCTCAGGAGCCCTGCCTGCACCACCCGTGTCGGACCCAGCCGGTCCGCCGTGTCCGCCCCCTTCTCGAAGTCGAACAGGTCATTGGCCAGGTTGGCGCCGATCTGGAGCAGGAACGCCCCC
>CAYXJH010000616.1:0-1582 GCA_964465415.1 uncultured Gemmatimonadaceae bacterium | reverse complement strand
GGCTAGCGCGGGCTCAGCGCCGGGGGTCGTCCGCCGGGTTCACGTAGTTCACCTGCCACGGTCCGATGGACGTGAGCTGGATCACCGTTTCGCCCTCGGCGATGGCGAAGTGGGCCATGCCCGGGGGCATGGAGAAGTAGCTGCCGGGCTCAAGCGCCCGGGTCACCGTTGGGTCGACTCGATCGGCCATCCCGAGCCGGAAAATGCCCTGCACTACGGTGACCCGCTCCACGCCGGGGTGGGAGTGGGGCGGGATGACGTATCCGTCGGGAAGCCGCAGCCGCAGCGTGAAGAACCCGCGCTGTGAGGGATCGCCCTCCAGCACCGAGAACCGCGCTCCCGCCGGGAGGGACGCCGGCCCGTCGCGCCACTCCACTTCATCGGGCCCGAGGACCATGTGGCTGTCGGGAACCGGGTCAATGATCCGGCTGCCCGTGTCCTGCGTCGCCGCCGGACTGGCCCATACCAGCGCGGCGAGCGTCACGATCATCCCGAGGCTGGCTGCCCCGTGCACTCCCCTGCGGGGGTTCCGCGTCGAGTTCGACATGCTCGTTCCTCCTGATCTCAAAGACACCTATGCGGACTTCCAGGCCCGCAGCACGATGGAGTGGGCGCCGAAGCCGCTCGCCGTCCTGCGGGTCGACTCGCTGGTGCTCGCAGCAAAATAATCCAGCTCGCCCAGCCGCTCGATTCGCTCGAGACCTGCGGACCTGAACGACTGCAGGTAGTCGTCCTCCGAGGTGGCGCCCACGATACATTCCGCCCAGAGCTGAGGCTTGGCCCGGCATTCGTCCGACGGCATGTCCCTGACCACGATGTCAGCGATCTGGACCCGCCCGGCATGCTTCAGCACGCGGGCGATCTCCCGGGCCGCCGCTGCCTTGTCGGGGACCAGGTTGATGACGCCGTTGCTCGTCACCACATCCACCGACCCGTCGGGGAGCGGGATGTCCTCGGCGTTGCCGTCGATGAGCTCCACATTCTCCAACCCGGCGGCCCGCGCGTTAGCCGCCGCCTTCCGGCGCATGGCATCCGTCATATCCAGCCCGATGGCCTTCCCCTCCCCACCGGTGAGCAGCGCTGCAGCGATCAGATCGGTGCCCGAGCCGGACCCGATGTCCAGGACCACGTCGCCCGGCCGGATCACGTCGGCGGCGAACGGGTAGCCGACGCCCGCGAACGACTCGACGGCCGCCGGCGGCACCCGGTCCAGCAGGTCGGCGGGATAGCCCACGTACTCACAGGCCCGCCGGCCCGTCGGGAAGTGGTATTCCTGGTCCGGGTGGTCGGCCACAGCCGTATACATGTCCCTGACCGCTTCGAACAGGATATCCCGCTGCTCTGATGTGACGACTACCATGTTCTGTCCTCCGTGTTGGGGCTTCGTTCACTGCGTTCTGCGACGGCCGACTACTCCCCTCGGCCGGCGATGGTGAACCCTTGGATGAGATGGCTCACCCGGTCCGCCAGCTGCGGCCGGACCGGCTCTCGCCCCAGCCCTGCCAGCGCCTCCTTCAACCGCTTCTCGAATTCCGCCCGGGACCAGCAGCTGCGGCAGGTGTCCAGGTGTCGCTCCACCTGC
>CAYXJH010000615.1:0-1593 GCA_964465415.1 uncultured Gemmatimonadaceae bacterium | reverse complement strand
GTAGTTCGTAGTTCCCGGCGTCTTACCTCTCCCCCACCGCCTCCTTCGCCAGCACGATCGCCCTGAACGCATTCACGATCCCCCCCGTATCGGCCAGGTCCGCGAACCGTCCCACCGTTTCCTCGTCACCGGGCAGGAGGACGGGTCGGTCGAGGAGCGGGGTCGCCGACTCCAGGATGATCCGTCGGATCTCGCTTGCATCGAGCTCGGGGAAATGGGACATGAGCAGCGCGGCGAGCCCCGTCACGACCGGGGCCGCGAAGCTGGTCCCGGACACGGACTCGTACGTGTCACCCGGTGCCGTCGAATAAATGTCCACACCGGGCGCGAAGACGTCGACGTGGCCGACGCCGTAGTTGCTGAAGACGGCCGCGAGGCGATCGCCGCCGTGCCAGGAGGAGGCGCCCACCTGGATCCAGTGGCGGGCGGTGTCGCCATCGAGGTAGAACCTGCTGGGGAAGCTGGCGTCCATGGCCAGGTCGTGGGCATCGTTGCCCGCCGCGTTGACCAGGAGCACGCCGCGCTCGTCGGCGTACCGGACGGCCGCATCGACGGCAGCCTTGTCCGGCGAGAACGGCTTTCCGAAGCTCATGTTGATGATGTGGGCGCCGTTGTCCACGGCGTACCGGATGGCGTTGGCCACGTCCTTGTCGCGCTCGTCGCCGTTTGGCACGGCCCGGATGGCCATGATGCGAGCCGCGGGCGCGATGCCGGAAACGGGCGAGCCGTTTGCGCGTACGGCGGCGACGATCCCCGCGACGCCCGTCCCATGGGACGGGTCGGGGCCGGCCACGTCCGGGTTCCCATAGAAGCGCTCGGACAGGTCCTGGTAGTCGTCGCCGACGATGTGCCGCGGGTCGAAGGCCGGGTCCAGCCCGTACTCCAGCAGCTTCTCGAGCCGCTCCAGCTCGGAGTGGATCAACTCCCGGGTGATGTTGAACTCGGCGAGGTTCAGGTAGATCTCCCGGGCCTGCATGAGGTCGCGGCGTGAGCTCTGGACGCCGCTGACCCGTTCCACGGTCAGATCGCCATCCACCTCCGCCTCCAACATCGGCCAGATGATGTCGGCGACCTGCGCCATCTGGCCGAGCTGGGCCAGCATCTGCTGGGTCTCGGCCCGCTGCTCCTCGTACGCGACCGCGATCTCGGCGCACCCCTCGTGGGCCTCGACCTGGCAGGTAGCCTGGAGACGTGCCACCTCGTAGGTGTCCACGTCCACGTTCCGGCCGTCCGGGCCGCCAATGAAGTTCCAGCCGCGGACATCGTCGACGTAGCCATTCCCGTCGTCATCCTGCCCCGTATCGCCCAGCTCGCCCTCGTTGCGCCAGAGCACGGGGCGCAGGTCAACGTGGGTCGTGTCCACCCCCGAGTCGATGATGGCCACCACGACGGTCCGGGCCGGCTCACGGTCGCCCAGGAGCTCCCGGTACGCCCTGTCCACCGCCACCCCCGCGACACCATCCGTCTCGGGATCCAGCATCCACCAGCGGTCCGGCGCAGTCTCCAGCGCGGGAAGAAACGCCACGGCCGTCGTTTCGGCCGGAGCGTCCACCTCGGTCGGGGCAGCGGCGGCCGGAGCTGGCGCGGACGGCG
>CAYXJH010000614.1:0-1608 GCA_964465415.1 uncultured Gemmatimonadaceae bacterium | reverse complement strand
CGGCCGGGCGTCCGGACGAGCACGTGGCTGGATGCCGGCCGGCGTCCAGAGCGACTACGGCTGACGCGGGTCGTCGCCCGGGTCGATGTACTCGATGGCGAACGGTCGGGCCGAATGGATCTGGATCACCGCCGGCTCCTCCGTCCAGGCGTAGTGGCTCGAATCCTCCAGCAGCGCGACGAAACCGCCCGCCGGAACGCGTACGCCTCGGGACGTGTCCAGGACGTTGCCGTTGCCCAGGTACACGGCGCCCGAGATCACCGTGACGTTCTCGATCAGCGGGTGGGTGTGGGCCGGGATTCGGTAGCCCGCCGGCAGCCGGAGCAGCAGGGTGAACGGACCTCCGAACGGGTCGCCCTCCAGCACCGCGAACTCGGCCCCGGCCGGTAGTCCCGGCGGGTCCGGGTGCCACTCAACCGTCCCCGTCGTCAGGACGACGGGCTGGTCCGGAGCGGGCGACTGCGCGTGAGCCTCGGCGGGCCCGTATCCGGCCGCGGCGAAGGCGAAGGCGAAGGCGGCGGCGAGGATGATGAGGGTGCGATGGATCATGGCGTCCTCCTGAGACGGAGAGAATGTTCCGTCCGCCCACCGGGCGGTCGGGAGCCTGTCTAGACCGACCGATCGGTCTAGACAGCGACAAACAAAAACGGGCCTACCCCAGCGACGGGGCGGCCCGGAAGTAGAAGTCCAGCATCGCCTCCAGCGGCGCAGGGTCCCGGCGCAGCCGGGTGCGGAGCGCGGCGCCCTCCCAGCAGTCCACCAGGAGCTCCGCCATGGCCCGCGTATCGCTCTCCGCCGGCAGGTCCCCGCGCTGGCGCGCTTCGTCCAGGCACCCTGCGATCCGCTCCGCGATCGCCTCGAGGCATCCCTCGATCTTGCGGGCGAAGGCATCGCTGACGCCGGAGAGCTCCTGCCCCAGCCCGCCCAGCAGGCACCCCAGGTAGCCCTCCTCCCGGTACTTCTCCTGCGTTGCCTCGAAGAAGCCGCGGAGCCGCTGGAACGGGGCGAGGCGCTCGTCGCAGAGGCAGGCGTCCAGCCCCGCGTGGACGCCCTCCATGTAGAGATCCACCACCTGGAGGGCGAAGTCCTCCTTGCTCTCGAAATGGTGGTAGAACGACCCGCGGGGAACGCCGCTGGCGTCGAGGACGGCCTGGATGCCGAGGTCGTGGTAGCCGTGCTTGAGGAGCATGGCCATGCCGGTGTCGAGAAGATTCTGCTTGGTGGAGACAGCCACGGGCGCTCCCAGTAGACTGGTCGGTCTAATCGTGCCAAACGTTGACGGTACCGGGCGTCGTGTCAAGGGGCTGGGTGGGAGGCGCGGGAACGGGGGCGCGTGGGCAGACCGTCGGGCCCGGGGCGGCCGACGAGCCATGGATCTGCCCCACCCCAACCCCCGCACCGGCGCGGCCGGATTAGGACACCATTGCGGGCGGGCGGCACGTCGCCCGATCGTGGGGGCACGAACCCTCGACGGGAGTGTGCCCATGAAACGCGGGACGGCGCCGCCGTCGCGGCGCTGGCGGGAGGACCGCCGCCTGCCATGCTGAGAGCGCTGTTGATCCTGGTCGTCGTCGCCCTCCTGGGGCTGTCGGCCGCGGGCGGCTTCGG
>CAYXJH010000613.1:0-1612 GCA_964465415.1 uncultured Gemmatimonadaceae bacterium | reverse complement strand
AGCCAGAGCTCGGGGCCGCCATCACGCACCAGGCGCATGCGCAGGTTGGGTCCGTTCAACGTGATGTTCATCACTCGAAGCCGGTACGTTTCGCCGACCTGCATCTGGAGCGGCTCGTGCTCGGTACGACCGTTCAGCAGGAACGGGCCGGCGGGCTGGTTTCCGACCAGCAGGACGATATCCCGGTCCGGTTCCCACGCCTCGTCCGAGTCCAGTACGACGATGGACCCGTAGAGGCCGTGGCTCTGCTGCCTGATGTCGTTCACGTGGGTGTGATACATGAAGCTGCCCGCGCGCGGCGGCGTGATCCGCACCTCGAAACTGTCGGCCGGCATGATCGCGGGTGTCGGCATGCCGGGATGCCCCCCGACCCCGATCACGCCGTCATAGTAGCTCTGGAGCTCGAGACCGTGCCAGTGGATCTGCGTCGGCTCCGGCGAGCGGTTGATCACGCGGATGCTCGTCGGCTCGCCCCTCCGCAGCACGAGCGTCGAGCCCGGCAGTCGCACCGAGTCGGGCGGCGGTTCCCGGTCGTCGTCCTGGAGCACGTAGGCGAAGCGACGCGGCGCATTCGGAATCGAGTCGGAATTGATGAACAGGCGCAGCTCGCGGCGTTTCGGCTCGTCCAACGTCCACCCGGCAGGGACGGTGACGCTCGTGGCCAGCATGAGGCCGCCCATGCCGTGCTCGACGTGGTCGTGGGGGTGGTGGAACGGATGGCCCACGCTCACGGTGTGCCGGCGCGCGTCGGGACTTTCGCGGGCGGCACCGAGCCCCGGGTTCGGCAGGACGTGGAAGCTCAGATGACAGTGGAAAAGCCAGGCGCCCGGTCGATCCGGTACCCACACCATGCTCATGGTCTGGCCGGGAAGCAATCGTTCGGTGACTGCCATGCGTCGTTCCGCCGGCCAGAAGATGCTGTCGCGCGCCAGGTCGCCGCGGGCGTCGACGCGGAAATGGAAGCCGTGCAGGTGCATCGGGTGGACGTCGAAGGATGCGTTGATGACGCGCCAGCGGATGGAGTCGCCCAGCGCGTAGCTCATCCGCTCCGTGTGCGGCCACGGCCGTCCGTTGATGACGAGGTACTCACCGTTGAAGTCCGGCGAGCCGTCCGGATTCCGGCCATCCATCCAGATCCCCAGGACGAGGACGCGATCGGCCGGGCTGCCGTCCGGCGGATCGACAATGAACGCCCCACCCAGCTGGCTGTCCTCGAACGCCCGCCGGTTGAGCGGGGCTCCCGTGGTCGTACCCCAGTAAAAGTAGGACCCGATCGCATCCGCGACGAATCGCGTCTCCACAACGCTGTGGCCCGCTACGACCACCGAATCCAGCGGCTCCTGACGCCTTGCCGACAGGCCGTGGACAACGAGTGTCGAATCGAACGGGTTGCTGATCGTCACCCGCACCACCGTACCGAGCGGGACCCGGATCACTGGCCCGGGGATCTGCGCCGGCCGGCCCGGCTCTGCGAACGCGAGCACCTCGCCCGGCTCGCTGTCGTCGCCGAGCAGGTACCAGCGGCCCTTCCGCACTTCGAGCCGCAGATCGAGCTCACCGCCCCGCAGCGTGCCGGCCGGTTCCAGGTTGTCGTTGAACGCGACCCGCTCCG
>CAYXJH010000612.1:0-1615 GCA_964465415.1 uncultured Gemmatimonadaceae bacterium | reverse complement strand
AGACCCCTCCCGGCGCCGCGCGGCGATGGCGGCCGCGATCTCGGCGGCGTCCCGGCCCACGCCGTGAACCATGCCCGAGGACAGCGCCCGCTGGAACTCCAGCCCCACGAGATAGAGGCCGGGCGCGTCCGCAACGACTCCCCGTTGATGCTTCGGCTCGTGCTCGCCATGGATCGGCAGGTCGACCCAGGACTCGAGGCCTCCCCGGAACCCGGTGCACCAGACGACGTTCCGCACGTCCATCCTCCGGCCGTCCGCAAGGACCGGCTGGCCGCCTCGGGCACCGGTGGTCCGGGGCACTCGTCGTACGCCCGCCCTGGCCAGGTCCCGGTTCTTCACGCGGATCAGCGGGCCGCCCTGGGTGATGATCTTCGGCCGCGCGGCCCGACCGATGGGAGTATCCACGCTGAGCACGCGGTAGAACAGGAACCGCAACACCAACGGCAGGAAGAAGAACCGCGACGCCAGGGTTCGTGGGCGGAACGGCAGCTCGCCGGTGCTTCGACCGGACATCCACACCCTGTGCCTTGGCGCCAGCTCCATGGCGATCTCCGACCCGGAGTTCCCGGCTCCGACGATCAGCACATCGCCGGACCGCAGCTGGGCGGGGTTCCGATAGTCGCACGAGTGGATCTGCACGATGTCCGGTTCCAGGTCCGCCGCGAACGCCGGAGTGGACGGCTGCTGGTAGCCGCCCATGGCGATGACCACGTGGTCGGCCTCGAAGCGTCGGGTGCCGGCCATTGCTACGAACCGCTCGCCGTCGTGACCGAGCCTGTCGATCCGGATGCCGGTCCGGACCGGCAACGCCAGCGCGTCGGCGTATGTCTCGAGGTAATCGGCGAACTCATCCTTGGTCGGGAAGTAATGGGGTGGGGCAGGGAATCGCATCCCCGGCAGGCTGTTGTACCGGGCGGGCGTGAACAGGCGGAGCGAGTCCCAGCGCTTGCGCCACACGTCGCCGATTCGGGCATCGCGTTCCACGATCAGGAACGGCTGGCCCCGCCGCGCCAGGTGATACCCCGTCGCCAGGCCCGCCTGCCCGCCGCCGATGACCAGCGTCTCAACCGCCTCTACCGACTCCGCCTCGCTCGCATCCAGCATCGATCACCTCCACACTCGGTCCGTTGAACTGCGAACTAACGCCGATCCATACGAATGGTGTGGTTTCGACGGCGTCTCCGCTTCGGGCGAATTGACCAATCGGGCAGCGGCCATGGCGTGAGTATTTCTATGTAGACGGCGGCTTCGCCAGATCGTGCTCGTACGCGTACGCGGTCGCTGCGGCCCGGGAGGAGAGGCCCAGCTTCCGGAAGATGTTACTCACGTGCCGGGCCACCGTCTTCTCACTGATGAAGAGCCGCTCGGCGATCGCTCGGTTCGTCCTGCCGGTGGCCACCAGGGCCAGAACCTCTCGTTCCCGGCTCGTGAGGCCGTGGGTCCGGCGGCGCCCGGTGACCGTCTCCGTCCGTGTCAGCGTGTCCACCCGCGCCATGTCGGGTCGTGCCCCCAGGCGCGCGAAGACGGCGCGGGCCGCGTCCAGCTCCATCGTCGCGCCTTCCTGATCGTCCAGCGCCCGGCACGCGAGGCCCAGGAGGACCCGGGCCCGGGCCGC
>CAYXJH010000611.1:0-1637 GCA_964465415.1 uncultured Gemmatimonadaceae bacterium | reverse complement strand
CGCCCCGCAGCCGACGGATGTCCGACCGCCACCGGCCGCCAGGACGGATTCCGAGATCCGAATGTCCCTGGCCGATGTGGCATCCCGTCACGGCGCCGTGCTGAGCACGACGCAGACGGAGCGCGGACCGGCCGTGGTCGTAGCCGGGGTCGCGTTCGATACCGGCGCGTCGGAGTTGACGGGCGTGGCCCGGTCGGCGGTCCAGGCCGTGGCGGCGATGTTGGCCGCGAACGGTGATGTCGTCGTGTTCGTGCAGGGCCACACCGACTCGGTGGGGAATGAAGCGGCCAACCAGGTATTGTCGGAGCGGCGAGCCGAGACGGTCCGGTCGCTGCTGGTGCAGGCGGGGCTCGACCCCCGGCGCGTGAGCGCCCTGGGTCTCGGCGAGGGGCGACCCGTCGCCACCAACGAAACGGCCGCCGGGCGCGCGCTGAACCGCCGGGTGGAGATCGTAGTGGGCGCATGGAGCGCCGGTAGCAACGGAGGTGCACCATGAGGCGAACGCTGGCACTGCTGACGGGGACGGCGCTGTTGATGGCGTGCGGTGGCGATCCCAGCGGCCCAGCCAGGACGGACCGGGCCGGCACGTATCACCTGACCGAGCTGCGGTTCGATCCCCAGGGCGTGCTGCCCGAGGTCGACCTGCTCACGCGCCTCGACGTGACGGGCGTGCAACTCTCGCTGAGTGAGGATGGCCGGGCGCAGCTGCTCTTCCAGGAGCCCGGGACGGGGTTTGTAACCGTGGTCGAGGGCACGTACTCGACGCCGGACATCGGTGCCCGCATCCATTTTTTGGCGAGCCCCGCGCTGCGGCGTGCCATGATCCCGAGCCGGCTGACCTACACGTACTCGCCGGCCGAAGGGACGCTCGCGTTCGACGATGAAGCCCCCGACGGCGTGGATCGGCAGCGTCTGCTCCAGCTGGTGCCCGAATGGAGTGGCGAACAGCTGCTGGACCCGGTGCCGGGCCGGCTCACCCTGGTCTTCACCCGGCCCACCGAACAGACGGGGCCGTGATGCGGCCATTCGGCGTGACTCTCGCTTTGTTCGTGCTCGCGGCCTCGCCCGTCCTCGGACAGGGTGCTCTGGGGTTCGCGGGTGCGGAGCTGCGCGTCGGCTTGACGTTCGCCGACCAGGCGGAGATGGGGGCGAGCGTGTACGGCGAGGTCGATCTTGGCTACGTCCGCACACCGCCGCTCCGGCTGCTGGCAGGTTTGAACCGCTATCGGGCGAACATCGACCGTGAGCCCGGCGGCGACGAGGGCTCGTTCACGGCCACCGGGCTTTGGGCGGCCTTGCGCTACGACTTCTCGCCGTGGCGGACGTTGGCGCCCTACGTCCGGGCGGGGTTGACGGTCCAGAACGTGGACGCGGATGCGTTCGACCGGGACGTGGGGAACCTGCTGGACGGGATGAACGTAGGCGTCTCGGGTGGCGTAGGCGCCCGTTACCGCCTCGACGCGGCCGGACGCCTGGCGGCCACCGCCGAGATCCGGCGCACCCTGATCAACAACGTGAACGACACGGCGCTCGAGCTTGGGGTCCGCTTCCAGCGTCTGGGGTGGAGCGCGTACGTCGACGACCTGGACGTGAGGGCCGGCGTGCAGCCCCCGCGTCCGCCCCAGGCTGCCCCCCCG
>CAYXJH010000610.1:0-1642 GCA_964465415.1 uncultured Gemmatimonadaceae bacterium | reverse complement strand
GAGCCGGGCCACGGCGTCGGGGCCCGCGGCCATGATGGCTCCCAGGTTGGGTGCGTCGCCTCCGGTGGCGTTGCGCCATCGCGCGGCGGCGGTGGCGGCGAGGTCACTCAACCGGTTGTACCGCGCCCGGGCCGCCCCGGCCTTCTCCGCCCTGACACCACTGGTCGCGATCGCGAAGGTCCAGCCCTCGGGGACCGGGACGACGGCTTCCAGCCGGGTCGGCTCGAACGCGTACCGGACGACGCTGCCCGTCCTGGAGCAGAGGATCGCGGTGTGGTCCTGACCACCACCCCGCGTGCCCACCCCCGGATCGTCCGTCTCGAAGCCCGCGAACGGTGAGCCACGCTCGACGGCGGCCAGGTAGGCGGCCAGGTCCTCGCGGGACCGGATCGCGGCGCGATAGGGGCCGGTGCGGGTGAACCCGGCCACCGCGTCCAGCGCCAGAAAGATCCCTATGATGAGGGCGGTGGAGCTGCTCAGTCCCGCCGCCGCTGGCAGGTCGCTCTCGAAAACGATAACGCAGCCTGGCGACCGGACCCGGAAATCCGCCTCGGCCCTCCGGACGACCGCGGACGGATAGAGGGCCCAGTCCGGTGCGTGCGCGTCCGGCGAATCGCCATGAAGCGTCCAACATGCACCGGTACGTCGGTGTGTGATCCGGACCCGGCCGTCCCCGCGCGGCGCGACGGCCACGGCGAAGCCCCGTTCCGTGGCGCAGAGCAGGCTGCGGCCGCCGGCGTAGTCGGTATGCTTGCCGAGGATCTCGATCCGGCCGGGCACAATGAAACAGGCGCGCCCTTCCCCTGGCCCCAGGTGTTCGAGCAGGCGCGCCGCCCCCTCGTCCGTCAGAGGGAGAGCTTCATGCCGGCGAGGCGGCGCTCGAGCCCGGGTATGTCGTCCCGAACGGACAGGTCGAGGACCGGCGCCGCCATTGGCACGACGCGAAAGCGCTCGCCCCGGTCGATGGCCAGGGCGACCGCGGCGGGGAGCTCCAGCTCGCCCCGCGAGGACGGCTTCACCGCCCGGCACAGGTCGAAGATGGACGGGTCGAAGCGCCAGCACGTCATGCTGACGGCGGACTCCGGGTCCCACGGCGTGTCCGGATCCGGCTTCTCCGTGATGCTCTCGAGCCAGCCATCGCGCTGACGCACCAGGCCGAACGCCCGGGTGCGCTCCGGCGGGATGTTCGAGAGGGCGACGAGCGCGGCGGGATCGAAGCCTATGAGCCCGGGCCCGGCCAGGTCCCCGATCGCGGCGAGGGCCTCCGCCGGATAGATGTTGTCGGCGTTGATGACCACGATCGGGCGCCCAGCCGCCTCGGCCTCCGCCTTGAGGACGGCATCGGCCGTGCCCAGCGGCTCGGGCTGGACGGCGAAGGAGAGTCGGAGCCGGCGCGCCTCGAGCGAGCGGGCGACCCGCGCCACGTCGTCATCCAGGTCCCGGACGACGAGGCAGACGTCCTGGTATCCGGCCCGCGCCAGGCCATCCAGTACGTAGGCCAGGTAGGGGTGACCGTGGATGGGGACCAGGGTCTTGAGGCCCCGATCCGCCGCTTCCGTCTGCGCCGCGGTCAGCTGCACGGTGCTGGCGCGCTGGAGCCTCGAGCCTCGTCCGGCCGCCAGAACCACCGCGCACGGACGCC
>CAYXJH010000609.1:0-1646 GCA_964465415.1 uncultured Gemmatimonadaceae bacterium | reverse complement strand
GGCGAGCGTATCCTTGCGGAGGTCGAGCTGGGCGAGCAGGCCGGCCATGCCGACGCCATGGTGCCCGCCCTGGACGCCGTGCTCGACCTGGCTGGAATCGGTCGCGCAGACATCGCGGCGATCGTGGTAGGTGCCGGGCCGGGCTCGTTCACGGGCGTACGGGTGGCGGCCGCGACGGCGAAGGGTCTGGCCGCGGCGCTGGACGTTTCGCTGGCCGCGTATCCCAGCCTGCTGTCACTTGCGGCGGGCATCCCGTCCACCGGTCCCGTATGCGCCCTGTTCGACGCCCGTCGGGGCGAGGTGTACGGCGGTTGCTGGCGCGTGGATACGGATGTGATCGAGTCGATCCTGGAGCCCACGGTTGGGCCCGTCGAGGCCGTGGCGGCCGCCGTGGTGTCCCGCGTCGAGGGCTCCCGGCCCGGCCGGACCCCTGCGGAGGCAGGGCGACCTACCCCCGTCCTATTCGTCGGCGATGGCGCCCGCCGTTACCGGGAGACTCTTGTGTCCCTGGTGCCGCGCGGCGACGTAGACCCGGGGGGGGCCGACCCTGTCCAACCCCTGGCCGGCACCCTGCTATGGCTCGCGGAGCATCACCCGGTGGTCGGTCGTGTTCCGGACCGGGCCGGCTGGGAGCCTTCGTACGTGCGCGGCTCCAGCGCGGAACGAAGGGTGCCCGGCTGATGGAGGGGGTCCGCGTTCGGGCCATGGTCGAGGCAGATCTGGACGCGGTGATGTCCATCGAGACGGCGTCGTTCACCATGCCGTGGACGTTGGACACGTTCCGCGGCATGCTCGAGCGCACCGATTCCCACCTGTTCGTCGCGGAAGCGGCGAGCGGGCCGGACGGGGCCGTGGTCGTGGTGGGATACGCCGTCGTCTGGATCGTGGTCGACCAGGCCGAGCTGGGCGACATCGCGGTCTCGCCGGAATGGCGCGGCCACGGTATCGGGCGCGGCTTGCTGGAGACGGTTCTGGACCGGGTCCGGGAGCAGCGGGTTCGCGAACTCTTCCTCGAGGTCCGGCCATCGAACCACGGAGCGCGGGCGCTGTATGAGCGGTACGGTTTCGTCGAGATCGGGCGCCGAAAGGACTACTACAGCCGGCCCCGGGAGGATGCCCTGGTCCTGCGGAGGGCGGTCACCCAACCAGAGGTATCGCGCGAGGCCTTCGACGAGCCGGGTCATGTCAATTGACACGACCGCCCGCAGACCGTAGCTTGTCAACGATCTCCCCACCGCATCGGGGTCGTCCCGGGACGTCCCGGTCACCCTCGCCAGAGGCATCGGCGAGGTTTGGCGCATCCGATCGGCCCGCACGCGTGGATATGCCTTTCAAGGAGAGGTCGCCATGAGACTGGTAACTGCGAGCCTGGTGGGGCTGATGATCGCAGGACCCCTGCTGGCGCAGGAGCCGCAGCAGGCGCAGCAAGAGCGGGAGCGGGAGCACACGGTGCGGCGTGGAGACACGCTCTGGGACCTGGCCGGCCGTTACCTTGCCAACCCGTTCCGCTGGCCCACCATTCACGAGGCCAACACCCGGATCGTGGCCGACCCCCACTGGATCTATCCGGAGCAGGTGCTGGTGATCCCGGGTCTGCGTGAGCCGCTGGCCCGGCCGGGCCAGGCGCCAGCAGCGGATCGCCTCGC
>CAYXJH010000608.1:0-1662 GCA_964465415.1 uncultured Gemmatimonadaceae bacterium | reverse complement strand
CCGGCAGCGTCTTCCGCGAGCCTCGCCGCGCTCCGCTCCGCCACCTCCTTGAGCGCCTCGAGGTCGGCGAGCAGCGCCGCGATGCGGTCGAGCTGCTCGGTCACGAAGGACGGCGCGGCGTCGAGCCCCAGCGTGCGCAGGATATCCGTCAGCTCGAACAGGCCGAACAGCTTCGGCAGCACGCCCGCCAGGAACTTCTCGGGGTTGAACTTCTGCGCGGCGGGCTTGTTCACCAGGTCGTCGATGTCGCCCACCGCGCCGAGTGCCCGCGACAGGCCACGGATCGGCAGGTCCGGCTGGATGAAGCCGCCGGCGCGGTCCGTGCCCTGCGCGAACGAGATGGTGGCCGCGCTCTTCAGCTCGAGGAACACCTGCGCCGCCGCGTTGTTGCCCCCGAATCCCGCCTGCGTGTAGGGCGCGGCGTAGCGCACCGTCGTCTGCGGCGCGGACGGCGCCAGGTGCCTCAGCGCGGGAATGACCACGTCCGCCTCGTCCAGGAACGGCGAGGAGGTGAGGGTGCCGGCCGCGCCCGGGATCCCATCGAACCGGAGGCGGACCGATTCGAGCGACGTGTCGCCGGGAACGGTGCCCGTTGCATACGCGATGGATTGACCGTCGCCCGCGATCGGCCGCTCCGGGTCGTTCCGGTACGTGTTGCGGATACCGGCCGCGGTGAGGGCGCCTTCAGTCAGCGGCAGGTGGGCCGCCACGAAGAGGAGCGGCGCCTGCATCCGGACGCGACGCCCGTCGTGATCCACGCAGTCCAGCGTGAAGTAGAACTTCCCGGTCCCCACCACCGGCCAGAACAGCTCTTCACCGCCCGGTGCGAACGGAGTCTGCGGATCGAGCGGGTCACGGATGTCCGGCGTGACCAGCGGACGAAGCGCGACCTGGCGGAACGGCATGCGCCGGTCGTCGAAGGTGCGCACGGGCTGGCCGATTACTATGAATTTGCGCTGGAGCAGGTGCGCTTGCGGGTTCGTGGCGGCCTCGATCTTCCGTTCCGTCACCTTGATCAGCGCGCAGCGGTGCCCGAACGGGAAGAAGTAGCCTGGATAGACGACGCGCACGTACTGGTCGCGCCCGAACTGGGCTTCGTGGTCCCAGGCCAGGATGGACTGCAAATTCACGCGTGCGTACGGCTCGATGTCGGCCCACCGGCCATGCAGGTCCAGCAGCGCACCCAGCGAGGAGAGGTAGAGCCGGTCCACGTCCACCGGCTGCGGCGGCGCCAGCTGCGGGTCGGACGACTGGCGGACGAGCACGACCCGGTCCCGGGGGTTGAGCGACATGCGGAAGGGTGACTCGCCCTGCGGGGCGTCCTTGTCCGGATCCAGCCCTACCTTGTCGCGTGCCCAGACGGCGCGGATCACCCGCTGCGGGTGACGCGACTCGTCGATCCAAACGGCGCCATCATCGGGGTCGACATTGCGGACGCCCAGGCGGGTGTGCCACAGCTCGACCCGCTTCCCGTCCGTGGGCGCGGCGCCCGCCAGGATCGAGTGGGCGAAGCCGCCGTGAGCGCTCGGTGAGATGATCAACCGGAAGGGCGCCTCGATCGCCGTCTCGTCCGCGTTGGGCGCCCGGGGCCGCTGCCGTATGCGCGACAGGAACCCCGGCTCGACGACCAGCCGCGACAGGTCGCGCCCCACCAGCCGCTCG
>CAYXJH010000607.1:0-1663 GCA_964465415.1 uncultured Gemmatimonadaceae bacterium | reverse complement strand
CCACGTTTGGGGGCGATGTGCCGGAAGACGATGCGGCCCGATGCCGAGCCGGCGCTGCAAGGCGCGGATCTCGTGGCGGAGACTCTGGAGCACCCGCGCGTCGAGGGCGGAGAGCGGCTCGTCCAGCAGCAGCAGATCCCCCCCGAAACCCACCCGCCCGCAGGCCCGAAGGCGATCGGCACTGGCCCCCGGGCCACCGGTCGGGGATCAGCGACCGATCGCGGCGCGGATGCTGCCGAGATGCTCGTCGATGTGGCGGGTGAGGAGCAGCACGAGCTGCTCTGCCGTGAACGGCGGCATCCCCGTGATGGCGGTGCCGCTGTTGGCCAGCGTCGCATCGTCAAGCTTGCGCACGGCGGCGGCGGCGGTGGCCGCGTTCTTCCGGTGCAGGGCCAGCGTCTCCGCCTTCGTGCAGCCCGCGAAGTCCCGCGCGTGCTTGGCGTTCATCTCGTGCAGGGCGTCCGTGGTGAAGCCGGGCACGGACTGCCCGGCGGCGATGGTGGGCAGGAGGCCAGCGATGGCCTCGTGGCCCACGGCCACGTGGTGGGCGACCACGCCCACCGACCACTTCTCGGCCCCCGTCACCTTCGCCCAGTCGGCGTCGCTCAGCCCCTCGATCACCCGGGCCACCTCCTCCGCCTTCGCCTCGAACTCCCTGGCCATCGTCTCGGTCCGCGCGCCCGTGGCTGCCCTCCCGGTGTCTGTGCCCCGCGACCCTGTCGCGGCGCCGTTTCGCCCTGGCTCCCGACGGTCGGGAGCGCACCGGGTCAAGGATACCGCGCGCGGGCCGCCCGGACCCCCCCAGGCGACCAGCAGCGGGGTGAGGTTCTCGGTCGTCACGGCACTCCCCCCCCCCCCCCCGGGCGCCATCAAGGGCGGCTGGGGAGTACGCGATCCCCTTATCGCCGCCCGAGCCGAAGCCCCACGCACAGTTGCCTCCCGTTATCCGGATTGCACCCGACCCAGATGAGCAAGGTCTCCCCCGGGGTTACCGGCAAGATGGCTCTTGTCAGGCCACCGAAGCCGCCAGCGACACTCACGTGGAGCTGATCTCCCTGGCGCGTGCCGGCCAGGCTCGTGGGCCCTACTGGCCGGACCGGATCTGGAAGATCAGCGGGACGTCCCAGTGTCCCTTCGTCGGCCGGGCCGCGGCCCCACCGTGCGCCTTGCGCGGTCCGAGCAGGCACGGACGGCGGACCTCGCAGTTACAGTTCCCCAGGTATTCCCCGGTGATGCGCCAGGCGCCCGCCATTCCTGGGCCTCCCCGCCGCGGTGGTGCGGCGGATCGTACGGCCACCCCGGTGCCCGGTCAAGCGCACGCATCGATTCGAGACGGCGTTACTAATAACTGAAGGAGGTCCAGGTCCCGCAGACGTCGAGCGACGGTCGGGACGCTCATTGCTCGAACCAGACGTGCATGAGCCGGGCGCGAGACTGAAGCCGTCGATGTGCTTGCCTGGTCGTCCCTGTACTGGCGCTCAAGGCGCAACTTCCCACTGGATGTGCACCACGGCATCCCCGGGGGGCGCTGTCCACCGGTGGTGCTTCGACGCACAGGGGGAACATTGGCGCTCCCACCGAGGCGGCCGTGACGTCGGACATGGTACAGGAGGAGAAGTAGATGTAGCCGGGAGGACATGGCGTTCTTCACGCTCTACCAGGG
>CAYXJH010000606.1:0-1665 GCA_964465415.1 uncultured Gemmatimonadaceae bacterium | reverse complement strand
CGCCTGGCGACGGGCGAGGCGGAGCCACCCGCGCGGTCCACGTCCGATGCCGAAGCCGGGCTCCAGGCGCTGCGGCCAACGCTGGTCGCCGGACCGCGGGAATTCCTGGAGGGCCGGGGCCAGATCGGCGCCGTGTCGGGATTGCACTCCATCATGGCGGAGGAGGTGCTCAACCTGATCGACGGGGACCGCACCGGGGCGGAGATCTACCGGACCGTCGCGGCGCAGGCCCGCGAGGCCGGGGCGCACTATTACGGGTCCGTGACGCCCGAGGCGGTTCGGCAAGTCCTGGAGAACCTGGTGGCCGCGGGGCTGGCCCGGCTGTAGTCCCGGGCCAGGTCGCCACGGGAGCCTTGACGGGCGCTCGAACCGGATCCTATCGTCGCTCCACCCGCCGACCGGCCGCCCACCCCTATCGCCGAGACGCCCATGTCCCAGACCGCGACGCCGGTTGACGACTCGCCCCGACGGCTCCTCGCGCTGGACGGCGGCGGCATCCGTGGCCTGATCACCATCGAGGTGCTCGCCGAGATCGAGCGGGTGCTCCGCGGCCGGCTCGGGCAGGATGACCTCGTGCTGGCGGACTACTTCGACTACGTGGCCGGCACCAGCACGGGCGCGATCATCGCGACGTGCGTGTCCCTGGGCATGCCCGTCTCCGACATCCGGCAGTTCTACGAGGCGAACGGCGAGGCCATGTTCGACAAGGCGAGCCTCCTGCGTCGCTTCCGGTACAAGTTCGAGGATGACCGGCTCGCGGGCACGCTACGCGACGTCATCAACCGCTACCGCACGCCGGCGGAGCAGGCGTCCGGCGAGGACATGAAGCTGGGCAGCGAGGCGTTGCGGACGCTGCTCCTGATCGTCATGCGCAACGCGACCACCGACTCGCCCTGGCCGGTCTCGAACAACCCCAACGCCCGCTACAACGATCGCAGCCGCCCCGATTGCAACCTGGACCTCCCGCTCTGGCAGCTGGTCCGGGCCAGCACAGCGGCGCCCACGTATTTCCCACCGGAGGTCGTGGAGGTCGGATCCCACCGCTTCGTCTTCGTCGATGGCGGCGTCACCATGTACAACAACCCCGCCTTCCTGCTCTTCCTCATGGCGACCATGGAGCCCTACCGTCTGCAATGGCCCGCCGGCCGGGATCGCATGCTCCTGGTCTCCGTCGGCACCGGCTCCAGCCCGGCCGCGAACGCCGACCTCCAGCCCTCGGAGATGAACCTGCTCTACAACGCAGGCTCCATCCCCGCGGCCCTGATGTTCGCGGCGCTGAACGAGCAGGACATGCTCTGTCGCGTGTTCGGCGACTGTGTGGCGGGGGACGTCCTGGACCGGGAGATCGGTGACCTCTGCAACGTCAGGGGGCCGGTGGACCCCAAGCTGTTCACGTACGCTCGCTACAACGCGGAGCTTTCCCGCGCCGGGCTGGACGAGCTGGGCCTCACCGACGTCCGGCCCGCCGACGTGCAGCGGCTGGACTCGGTGGCCCACATGGGAGACCTGCGCAGGGTGGGGGAGGCGGTCGCCCGGCGCGTCGTGCGACCGGAGCACTTCCAGGCCAGTGGACGCGCCTGACCAGGGTGCCGTGCTGGCCCTGGCCGGCCGACGCGTGGATGCGCCGGGCGCGACAACCCCCCGGTTCCCCCTGGAACGGGTGCC
>CAYXJH010000605.1:0-1680 GCA_964465415.1 uncultured Gemmatimonadaceae bacterium | reverse complement strand
CCGCGGGCGCCAGACCGACCCCGGGCGCGGTCGCGCCCGTCCGCGTCGCCATGGTTACGCTCGGGTGCGATAAGAACTCGGTGGACAGTGAGCGGATCCTCAGCGGACTACTGGGCGCCGGTCTGGAGCTGGTCGAGGCCTCGGAGGGCGCGGACGTGGTCGTGGTCAACACCTGCGGTTTCATCGAGCTGGCCAAGCAGGAGTCCATCGACACGCTCCTCGAAGCGGCACGGCTCAAGGAAACGGGTGTCGTGCGGGCCGTCGTGGGCATGGGGTGCCTGGTCCAGCGGTACCGTCCCGACCTCGAGCGCGAGATGCCCGAGGTCGACCTGTTCCTGGGCCTCACCGATGCGGATCGCCTCCTGCCTGAGCTGGCGCGACGCGGGCTCGTTCCTGACGTTGCGCCGCTCATGGAGCGACCCCTCCGCGCCCTGGCCGCAGGCACGCCGTCCGCGCACACCGCGCACCTCAAAATCAGCGAGGGCTGTGACCATACGTGCGCCTTCTGCGCGATTCCGTTGATGCGTGGAAAGTTCCGGTCCACTCCGCTGGGTTTGCTGGTCCGTGAGGCGCGGGAGCTGGAGCGGCGAGGCGCCGTCGAGCTGAACATCGTGAGCCAGGACACCACCTGGTACGGACGGGACTGGGCGCGCGCCATCGCCCGTGGCGAGGACCCGGCGGTGAGCGCGGACGCGGCCGAGGCGTTCTTCGTAGGGCGCCCGTTCCCGGCCATGCCCAACCTGAGGACGCCCCCCGACCGCCGGCCCGGTGTCTCCCATAGCCTGCGGGTGCCAGGCCTCCCCCCGTCGGACCTGGCGTCGCGGATCGGCCGGACGGGTGCGCTCACCCTGCTGCTCGAGACGCTCCTGGCCGAGACGGACGTGCCCTGGTTCCGGCTCTTCTACATGTATCCTTCGGGGATCACGCGGGAGCTCGTCGAGCTGATCGCCCGAGAGGATCGGATCATGCCTTACCTCGACATGCCGATCCAGCACGGGTCCGATCGGGTGCTGACCCGCATGCGGCGGCCCGAACGCCGGGTGACCATCCTCGAGCGTGCACGCTGGCTGAGGGATGCGGTGCCGGCTCTGGCGCTTCGTACCACCGTCATCGTAGGCTTCCCCGGCGAGACGGAAGACGATTTCGAGGTGCTGCTGGAGTTGCTGGATGACGTGCGGTTCGATCACCTGGGCGCGTTTGCCTATTCCGAGGAAGAGGATACGCCTGCCGCGACTATGGACCGCGTGGTCCCGGTGGCGGTCCGACGGGAGAGACTGGAGCGCTTGCTTGATCATCAGCGCGCCATCTCGCTCGATCGGAACAGTGCCCGGATCGGCCAGCACACTGAGGTTCTGGTGGACGAGGTCACCGACGATGGGGCCGTGATCGCTCGCGCGCCCTGGCAGGGGCCCGAAGTGGACGGGGTGATCCACGTCGAACGGGCTATGGACCCGGCCGGAGCAGACCGCCGGGCGATCGAGCCTGGCGAGCGGCATCGGGTCGTGGTGACCGAAGCGGACGAATACGATCTGACGGGGAGAATGGTGGATGACGCGTAGGTTGATACCGGCGGCCGTCGTGCTGACTGTCGCAGGATGTACGGTAGCGGGCCCCAGGCCGGGCGAGCCGACCCGTCCGGCGGATCGACCCGCACCGGCCGTCCCCGGCGCGCCCGCCACG
>CAYXJH010000604.1:0-1684 GCA_964465415.1 uncultured Gemmatimonadaceae bacterium | reverse complement strand
TTCCCGTCCCGACCCGCGCTGCCGGCCACCCTGGTGCCGCGGCCGGCGGACACCGTCCGTGGGCCCGCGACGACCATCGAGCTGACGCTGGACGGGGGGCGGGCGGACCTGGGCGACGAGGGCTACGAGCTCACCGTCGCCGAAGGAGGCATTCGGGTCGTGGGAAGGCGGGGGGCAGGGCTATTCTACGGCACCCAGACGCTGGTCCAGCTCATGCCCTCCTGGGTCGAGTACACCGCGCTGCTGCCACGGGCGCTGGAGCTGCCCGCGGTGCATGTGCTGGACCGGCCGCAGTACGAGTGGAGAGGCATGATGCTGGACGTGTCACGCCACTTCCTGCCGCTGGACGACGTGAAGCGGTTCGTGGATCACGTGGCGGCGTACAAGCTGAACCGGCTGCACCTCCACCTCTCGGACGACCAGGGCTGGCGCATCGAGGTGCCCTCGTGGCCGGATCTCACCCGGATCGGCGGCAGCGGGGCCGTCGGTGGGCATCCAGGCGGTTACTATACCACGGATGAGTACACCGAGCTGGTCCGCTATGCGGACGAGCGCTTCGTCACCATCGTGCCCGAGATCGACATGCCCGGGCACACGAACGCGGCGCTGGCATCGTACCCGGAGCTGAGCTGTGACGGCGTCGCGCCTCCCCTCTACACCGGGACGCGGGTCGGCTTCAGCGCGCTGTGCCCGGACCGCGACGTCACGTACCGGTTCATCGAGGACGTGGTGCGCGAGATCGGCGAGCTCACCACCGGCCCATACTTCCACGTGGGCGGCGATGAGGTGGAGACCATCCCGCACCCGGAGTACCTTCGCTTCATCGAGCGCATGGAGGGGATCGTCCGCGCCCATGGGAAGCGGATGATCGGTTGGGGCGAGATCGCGCCGGCGAGCCTCCATCCGTCGAGCATCGTCCAGCACTGGCGAGCCGACTCGAGCTTCGTCGCCGCTGCACGAGGGAACCGCATCATCCTGTCGCCGTCGCCGCGGGTCTACCTGGACATGAAGTACGACAGCGCCACGGCCCCGGGGCTGGCGTGGGCCGCCACGATCGACATCCGGCGGGCCTACGAGTGGGAGCCCTCCACGTATCTGGAGGGCGTGCCGCCCGAGGCGATCCTCGGTATCGAGGCGCCGCTCTGGTCCGAGACCGTGGCCACGCGGCAGGAGTTCGAGTACCTGGCGTTCCCGCGCATCCTGGCCGTGGCCGAGCTGGCCTGGTCCGCTCCCGAGCGACGCGGCTGGAACGACTTCCGACTACGCCTGGCCCACCAGGGCCCGAGACTGACGGCGCGAGGGATCAATTTCCACCGGGATCCGGCGGTGCCGTGGGTCGTGGACCGACGTTAGGGGTGGATGCAATCTTGACATACCCTCGGGCTCGATCCTATCATCGGTAGCGCCCTTGGGCGTGGGCAACTCCTTTATCTCCCCAAACACAACCCCGTGACGACCTACTCGTCGGCCATGGTGGACCCGTACCGGGCGCTTGGAGTGTCGCGCGATGCATCGCCGCAGTCGATCAGACAGGCGTACCGGCGCGTCTCACTGGAAAGCCATCCGGACCAGAACCCCGAGGATTCCCGGGCGGCGGAGCGGTTCGTCCAGGCCACCCGCGCCTACGCCCTGCTGCGCGATCCCGATCGACGGTCGATCTTCGACCGGACGGGCCGGTGGGATG
>CAYXJH010000603.1:0-1686 GCA_964465415.1 uncultured Gemmatimonadaceae bacterium | reverse complement strand
GGGCAGGCCCGGTTGGTCGAGGGCGGAGCGCACGCCCTCGATCTGGCTGTCGAGCTGGGCGTCGAGCTGGGCGATGTCGAGCGTGTCGGCGGCGGCCGCGCGGGCCGCGGCTTCGGCCGGGGACATGGTGTCCCGGATGAAGCGCAGGCTGGTGAACGAGAGGAGCAGGAAGAAGATGACGCTGGTGACCAGGTAGAGCCGGAAGGGCCGTATGTAGCGGACGATCCTGCCGTTGACGTATTCGACGGTGAGGCGGCCTGGCTTCAAGAACAGGGCGAACAGGGTGTTGGGGAGGCGGCGGTCGACGGTGAGCTCGTCTTCAAGCGCTTCCGTCACCATGGCGCGGATCGAGACCTGGACGTCGGCCTTCCGCTGGCCGCACGTGGGGCAGTACTCGCCGCGGGCGGGGTCGCCACAGTTGAGGCAGGGAACGGTGGGGTCCAGCTTGCGCGTAGCACGCCCTCGTCGTCCGCCCCTGGCGGGGGGCGGACGGATGTCGGACCGGGGGGCGTCGGCGCCTGGGTTTCCGGGCTTGGCTTCGTTCACGTGGAGAATGTCGAGCCAACGGCCCCACCACGCCAGCCTGTCGCCCGGCCCGGAGTCTGTCATTAGGTTGCGGCCACGCTGTGCGAGCCCGCTGAACGGAGCTACCGGTGTCCTTCTACAGCGAACGAATCTTTCCGAACCTGCTGAACGTGACGACATCGTTCTTCGAGGAGGATCGTCGCGCGCTGTTCGGGAGCGCCAGCGGCCGGGTCCTTGAGCTGGGTGTCGGGACCGGTGTGAGCCTCGAGCATTATCCGGGGAGCGTGACGGAGCTCGTGGCGATCGATCCGGAGCACGGAATGCTCCGGCGCTCCCGTGACCGGGTCCGGGCGCTCGAGCGGCGTCCCGGCGGCCTCCCGTTCAGGGTGAGACTCCAGCGTGCCGACGCCGAAGCACTCCCCTACGACGACGACAGCTTCGACACCGTCGTGGCGGCGCTGACCCTGTGCACGATTCCCGACCCGGACCGAGCGGCCGCGGAGATGCGCCGCGTCCTTCGCCCGACCGGTCGGCTGCTGGTGCTCGAGCACGTGCGCGCGCACCGTGAGGGCATGCTGGCATGGTGGCAGGACCGTCTCGACCCGCTCTGGACCCGCGTCGCCGGAGGGTGTCATATCAACCGGGATACGGGGGCCACGCTCGAGCGAGCGGGCTTCGACACGCGCTCGCTCGAGCGATACCACGACCAGTCTTTCTTTCCGCCGGCGTCGCCGCGCCTCCGGGGCGTCGTCCCGGGTCGTCCAGAGTCAGGGCCGTGAAGCCCTCGCCGGTTACGCCGCCGCGCCCGGGTCCTTGGGCCGCTTCCGGTTGGCCCAGACCACCCACCCCACGGCGACCGCGGTGAGGGCGTAGATCACGAACGCCGGCGCGTCGTGTGGGATGCCGGAGATGATCTCGCCGAGCGTCAGCTCATCGCCGCTCTGCGCGACGGCCTGCAGAAGCATTGCGTACATGGTCCTGTCCTTTCCTGCCGGCGGCCCCGCGGGCCCGCCGATCGTTTCAATGTCGGTGTGAAACGTCGATCAGGTTCGATCAGGAAAGGACGGGCGGGCCGGTTCCCGGGGCCGACATGCGACCGGCCCGCTCGAGGGCTCGGCTGGACGCGCGTTCGGGGTCGGCCGGCAGTCGCGGATCGGCTCG
>CAYXJH010000602.1:0-1688 GCA_964465415.1 uncultured Gemmatimonadaceae bacterium | reverse complement strand
ACCGACATCGAGCGGCACATCGGTGCCGAGGCCCGGCCGGGCGCGCCCGCCACGATCCAGGCAGCCGAAGGGGACCGGCAGGCGGGTCAGACCGGGGAGGCCCTGCCCGCGCCGTTGGTCGTGCGCGTGGTGGACGCGTATGGCAACGGCATTCCGGAGAAGACCGTGCACTGGTCGGTTACCGGGGGGGATGGCTCGCTGAGCGCACCGTCGTCCGTGACCGACGCCGAGGGCCGGGCATCGGTCCACTGGACCCTGGGACCGCTGATCGGCGAGCAGAGCGTGCAGGCGAGTGTGGACGAGGTAAGCCGGACGCTGACGGCGCTGGGCGCATCGGCCAACTTCAACCTCATCCTGGAGTCCGTTCATCTCAACCAGGCGGTGCAGAACGACACGTCCGGCGTGGGTGGGGTTGCCCGGCGTCCCGGCCTCCTGCGTATCACGGTACGGGCGACGGATCCCAACAACCTCCAGCCGCCCGTCCTGGTCCAGTTCCACGTCCCCGGGCGCGGTCTGGTGCGGGATACCGTCATCGAAAGGCCGGCGAGCGGCGTTCCCACCGACCCCCGCTTCGGGACGCTCGCCCACACCTGGAACCTGGCGCTGACCCCCGACGAGGTAGCCAACGACGTCCACATCGTGGCCATAGTGGATCCGGACGTCACGATTCCGGTCCTCGATCGGTCGGACAACCGGTATCCGCGGGGCGACGGAATCGCGTCGCTGGACGTTCGATCGCTCCACCCGCTCCGCATCGTGTTCTTCCCGGTCGAGGCGAACGACAGGACCCCGGGGATCACGCAGGAGAACCTCCAGACCTACCTGGCACGCGTTCGGCAGTGGATCCCGACCTCGGCCGTCGAGGCGACGCTCCGGCTCCCGATCTCCTCGGGTCGTGACCTCACCACGAGTGCCGGCTGGTCCGGCCTCCTCAGCGATCTCCAGGCGATCCGGGTCGCCGAGAGCGCGACGGACGAGTACTACCACGCCATCGTACCCGACGTCTCGGGGAGCTCGATCGCCGGGATCGCATACGTCCCTCCCTCTCCGGGCAGCGCCTTCAGGAGTGGCGTGAGCTTCGACCGGCTGCCCGCGGCGGCCGAGGTGGTGGCCCACGAGCTCGGCCACAACCTGGGTCGGTCACACGCCCCGTCGCCCGGCTGCCAGACGCCTTCGGGCGTCGATCCCAATTTCCCGTATGTAGATGGCACGGTGGGCTGGCCCGCCTTCGACATCCTGTCCGGACAGTTCCTGCACAGCGGGTTCAAGGACTACATGGGCTACTGCTCCGATCTCTGGACCAGCGACTACACCTACGCTGGGATCCTGGCCTGGCGTAGGGCTGACCCGCTCGTTCCGGGAGGTGCCGCGCTGGACGCAGGTACGGCGACGACGACCCGGCGCGCACCCGGTCCACGACCGACGCCGGGACTGCTCCTGTGGGGCACCATCAACGCCGCCGGCGTGATTCTGAACCCGGCCTTCGAGTTGAGCGCGGCTCCCGCGCTGCCCGAAGCGACCGGCCCCTACACCGTGCGCGGGTCGGCCGCGGACGGCTCCGAGCTGTTCCGCCTCGCCTTCGGTGGCACGCCGGTCGCCCACGCGGACGACCCGGACGAGGCGCACTTCGCCTTCTTCCTGCCTCTCGACGCGCGCGCGATCCGGTCGGTCGACCGGATCGAGGTTTC
>CAYXJH010000601.1:0-1691 GCA_964465415.1 uncultured Gemmatimonadaceae bacterium | reverse complement strand
CGCGACCGCACCAGCGAGCGCACGCTCTCCGGGTCCACCCCGCCCTCCGGCAGGTCCGCCGCCCACGCCACCTCCACGCCCCGGCGCTCCGCCAGCGACAGGTACATGAGCTGGTTCGACGCGTAGTCGTTGCGCGTCGTCACGATCACGTCGCCCGGGCCGAGGTCCAGCGCCGACAGCGCCTGGGCGAACGCCACCGTCGCGTTCTCCACCACGGCTACGTTCCGCGACGCCGCTCCCACCAGACCCGCCACTTCGTCGTACGCGGCCTCGATCCGGCCCCGGGCCTCCGCCTCCGCCTCGTACCCGCCGAGCCGCACCTCCCGATCCAGGTGGTTCCGGACCATCCGGTCCACCGGCACCGGCACCAACGAGGCGCCCGCGTTGTTCAGGTGGATCCGCCCCGCCAGCGCCGCCGGCGTGTCACGACGCCAGCGTTCGAGATCGGAGTCAGCGGTCATCGACATCGACTTCGACTTCGACTTCGACTTCGAACTTCGGACACGTGGGGGGCCAGGGCCGGGACTTTCCGGATGCCGCGGTCATGGCGCCCATGAGGGCAAGGGTGGGGAACCAGGTTCGATAGGGATGAGCGTCCCGGGCCAGGAGCGCACGGCGGCCGCGCCGCTGCACGTGCGAATCTCCGGGCCTGGTCGTCATGGTATGGATACATAGAGCGGGGGGCGGGAGGGCACAAGCGGGCGGCCGGCGAGGCGGCCGGTTCCCGGGCGTCGCGAACTCCGGAACAGCGGTGAGACGGAGGGCGGGGAGGACGGCGGGAGGGCGGGAGGTCTATTGACCTGCCAACATCTTCCGTCAGTATTACTACAATGAGTAATACCCATTTCGGAGGGATCAGGTGAAAATCACGAGCAAGGGGCAGGTCACGATACCGCAGGACATTCGGGAGCGGCACGGGCTGTTGCCGGGCACGGAGGTGCGGTTCATCGATGACGGCGACAAGGTCCGCCTGGTGAAGGCGGCGGGCGGGCGGCGGCGCGGCCGCACACTGGTGGCGCGGATGCGAGGCCGTGCCACCACGCGCCTCAGCACGGAGGAGATCATGGCCCTGACGCGTGGCGACGCATAGGTGCCCACCGTGCTGGTGGATGCGAACGTCCTCCTGGACATTCTCATCCCGGATCCTCGATGGGAGGCCTGGTCGTCCACCGCCCTGGTCGAGGCGGCCGAATCCTCGCTGCTCGCCATCAACCCGATCATCTCCGCCGAGGTCAGCATAGGGTTCGACCGGATCGAAGACCTGGAAGCGGCACTCCCGGAACAGCTGCTGCGGGAGGCGCTCCCCTGGGACGCGGCGTTCCTGGCCGGGAAGGCGTTCCTTATCTATCGACGAAGCGGAGGCTTGAGGCCCACGCCGCTCCCCGACTTCTACATCGGCGCCCACGCCGCCGTGCGCTCCTACACCCTCCTGACCCGGGACGCCCGCCGCTACCGAACCTACTTCCCGACCCTCGACCTCATCGCGCCATGATGGCGCAGCCACAAACGCCCCGGACAAGCGGATCCCACGTCCGAAGTTCGAAGTCGAAGTCGAAGTCGAAGTCGATGTCGCCGTCGCCTTGCGCCTGACCAGCCGGCATCGTATCCTGAACAATAATCATTATCGTTAATCACCCGGAGGCCACGTGAACGACAACGTCCGCAAGCTCGTCAACGACCAGATCGCCCAC
>CAYXJH010000600.1:0-1695 GCA_964465415.1 uncultured Gemmatimonadaceae bacterium | reverse complement strand
CGCGGCGGCGGCGCCGGCATTCCCCGCCGATGGCAGCGCCACGGCGTCGACGCCCAGCTCCCGGGCCCGCGCGATGGCCATGACGAGGCCACGAGCCTTGAAGCTACCGGTGGGGTTCTGGCCCTCGTCCTTGATCCAGACCCGCTCCAGCCTCAGCGCATCGGCGAGCCGGGGCGCGTCGATGAGCGGCGTGAACCCCTCACCGAGGGTGATGCGGTGCTTCGCGTCGCGGACGGGCAGGACCTCGGCGTATCGCCAGAGGTCTGGCGGCCGGCCGGCGAGGACGCCGGGCATGAACCAACCACGGAGCGGCCCCAGGTCGTACCGGGCCAGGAGCGGTCGCTGGCAGCACGGCGATGTGCGCCACGGCTGCTCCGGGTCTCCGTAGGCCGCGCCGCAGAACCCGCATTCGAGATGGCTAACGCCGGCGGGGGCGAGTACGCTGGTGGTAGGATTCATGCCCGGGAAGATAGTCGCTCCCGGGCTCGGTGCCAGGCTCACCCCGCGTCGTTCATCTGCTTGCCCGGTCGACCGTAGTGGTCGCCTCCTATGGGCCGCGCCTTGAGGAACGCGCGATGCAGCGCCGCCTCGTCCATGTCCGGATAGGCCCCCGCCGCCACGGCGACCTGCCGCGACTTCCGGGAGCCGTCGATGCAGACAAACTCCAGCAGCTCGTGATCGTCTTCCACCTCCGGTCCCGGCCCGGCGATCACGCGCGCTTCCCACTCCGCGCCGTCCTCCCGGATGCGGCGCCAGCTCGTATCGTGGTTCGTCATCCCTCGTCCACCGTCCTGAAGCCGGATATGTTCCTCCACGTACGCGATTGGGCAAGAAGCACGCCCTGCATGTCAGGCATGAAGCAACCTTTCTGAGGCGGTGCCGCATCTCAGGGTCGGATCCCGATGAGCCACCCGAGCGCAGGGCCCGCGCGACGGCATGACCGAAACCGAGCTGATACGAGGCGCCCAGCAGGGTGATGAGGCGGCGGCCCACGCCCTGTACCGACGCTACGCCCCTCGGGTCTATGCGGTGGTCCGTCGGTTCGCCGCCGATGACGCTCTGGCAGAGGACTGGGCCCAGGAAGCGTGGATCCGGGTGTTCCGGGCGCTGCCCGCGTTCCGGGGCGAGTCCGCGTTCTCGACGTGGCTCCACCGGGTTGCGGTTAACAGCGCTTTGCAGGGCAACCGGTCGCGATCGCGGCACGCCGTCCGGGAATCGGTGATCGGGGAGACGCGCGCCGTGGCGACCCGGCCCGAGCCCATGGTGCTGCGGATGACGCTCGAGTCGGCATTGCGGCGGCTGCCGGACGGAATGCGGCGCGTGCTGGTGCTTCACGACGTCGAAGGGTTCACGCACGAGGAGATCGGCGACATGCTGGGCATCGCGGCGGGAACGTCGAAGAGTCAGCTGTTCAAGGCGAGAGCCAGAATGAGAGAGTTGCTGGATTCCGCCGTAACGGGGGCGGAGAGGAGGTCCTATGTCGCATTTGACACTTGAAACCATGGCCCGGCTGTTGGACGAGCCGCCGACGGATGCGGAACGTTTCCACCTGGCCGCTTGTCGCGACTGCGTCCGCGAGCTGGACGCGCTGGTGGCGCAGCGTGCAGCGCTCCGGTCGCTCCCGGACCTGGCGCCGCCGCCGGACTCGTGGCCAACGCTTCGGACACGGCTGGAGCAGGAAGGGCTTCTGCGGCG
>CAYXJH010000599.1:0-1699 GCA_964465415.1 uncultured Gemmatimonadaceae bacterium | reverse complement strand
CCTCACCCTCAAGATCCTGTCCCACGGCTGGCGCGTGGTCTACGAGGAGCGGGCCGTCGCGTTCACGGAGGCGCCGGAGCGCATCCTGGACCTCATGAAGCAGCGCTACCGCTGGACCCGCGGCATCCTCCAGGCGCTGGACAAGCACCGCGGCGTCGTGTGGAGCCGGCAGGGCGATGCGGCCGTACGTATCTCCATCGTCAACCTGCTCTTCGAGATCCTGCTCTGGCCCGCGTTGAACATCTTCGGCCACCTGGGCTTCAGCATCGTGGCCCTGGCCTACGGCATGCCCGCCACCGTCCTGGCCTGGTGGCTGCTCATCACCCTCGTCGAAGTCGCCGTCGCCCTCCTCGCCGTCGCGCTCGAGGAGGAGGACCTCTCCCTGGTGCCCATGGCCGTGCTGTACCGCTTCTTCTTCATCTTCGTCGTCGACGTCGCCAAGCTGCTCGCCTCCCTCGAGGAGTTCCTCAAGCTCGAGATGAACTGGGGCAAGCTGGCTCGCACCGGCTCCGTCTCCGCCAGCGCTGGCGCCGGCGGCACCACACACGCTCATCGGAACTGACCCATGGATACCAACCAGATCCTGACCGTCACGGTCTTCGTCGTCGTCATCACCATCGTGGGGACCATCGCCCTCGCCGCCATTGGCTACCTCGCCTTCCGGCTCCGGGAGCGGCGTCACCCGCGGGGGCCCGGGATCGATGAGACCATGTCGAAGCCGTACTTCTTCGAGCGGATCCGGATCCCCGGACACTCCGAGGCACCGGTGGCCGTGCCGCCGGCCGTCGAACCCCGGGCCGCCATCGAGTAGGGTCGGGAGGGGGCGGAGGCACGGAGCCTGTAGCGATTCCCCCGAGGTCCGTGACCTCCGTTCCCCCCGGCGCTACCTTGGCTCGGCACCCGGGCAACCGCCTGATACACGCCCCCTCGGCACATAATGCTCCAGGTCTCTCGGACGGCCTTGTTGCCCGAACTCCTTCGTGCCGTATTGAAGGCCGCCCTGGCGATCGCCGGGATCGGGGGGCTGGCGCTCGTTGCGATCCGGGTCCGCGCGTTCCCGATCCTGGCGCCGGAGCTGGCCTTCTACTTCGCGTTCATGGCGGTCCTCCTGCGCCATGCGCCTATCGCGACGGCGCTTCGGGCACTCGATCGACGACGCCGGTGGTTCGTGGGAGGCGTATTCGGCCTCGCCATCATTGGCCAGATCGGAGGAATCCCGCGGATCACGTACCCGTTCGTTCCCTGGACCATGTACTCCGAGGGCCGACCTGCGGCGACGTTCGTCCGGTATACCGCGGTACGGGCGTCGGGGTCAGCCGATCATTTCCCGTTCAGCCGGGCGACGCCCTCCGCCGATCCCAGGGCCGTGATGGCCGGCGTCGGTCGGCTGGTCGGCGGCAGTCCTGACGACCCAACCACGGACAGGGAGCGATTGGACGTCCGCACGGCGCGGCTGACTACGCTGGTCACCATGAACATCTTCTTCTGGGAGAATATCATCCTCCTGCTGGTGGTGTTGTCCGCCGTTCACGGCATCCCGGGCTCGGGCTGGACCCGCTCGCGCTCGCCGTCACCGGTGTCGCTCACTCGGGCGGGAAGATGAGGGGCGACCGTCCGTACACCGGTAATCCGCGGGCGGTGCCGGCCTGGGCGCCGTGGGCGATCGCCTTCGCGGTCCTGATGCTGGGGCTCCAGCTGG
>CAYXJH010000598.1:0-1701 GCA_964465415.1 uncultured Gemmatimonadaceae bacterium | reverse complement strand
GGGCCCGATCCGCCACGGTGGCGCCGGCCTCCGCGTACTCGGCATCGGCGAAGCCGGCCTGCTCGCCCGCGCCGGCCTCGACCACCACCTCGAGGCCCAGGTCGGCCAGCTTCTTCACCGTCTCCGGGACGAGGGCGACCCGGCGCTCGCCCGGCGTGACCTCCCGCGGCACTCCAACCTTCATTGCCCTGCCTCCTTCGGACTGGCTCCGTGGGGCCGCTGCGCGTTCTGGCGCGGCCGGCCTCAATTTAAGCCTGAGGTCGTGCGGGGCCAGTGGAGGCCCGGTCGGGGATTCCACCATTTTCCTGTAGGCGGTCGCCGGACCCGCCGCGAGGCCGCGGGCGGAGGTGTCAGCGCGACGGCAGGAGGGTGTACGGTCCGAGCCGGGACGGGTCGAACGCGGCGGTGTCGCCCACCACAAGGATGGTGTAGCGGTCGGGGTGGAGGTTCCGACGGATAACGCTGGCCACCTGCCGGGCGTCGACCCGGCGGATCCCGTCCAGGTAACGCGCCATCCAGTCGGGCGGCAGGTCGTCGACCATGTAGCTGACCTGGCGCGCGACGATCTGAGCGGGGCTGCCGAACCCGAAGACGTAGCCGCTGGTGATGGACTGGCGGGCCAGGTCCACGTCGGCCGCGGCGGGCGGATCGGTGCGGACGTCCCGCAGGAGCCCCAGGATCATCTCGGTGGCGTCGACGGTCCGCTCGGCACGGGTGTGGGTGATGGCGCCGAAGATCCGCTCGTGGTCACGCGCCACGCCCCAGACCGACGACGCGCTGTAGGCCAGACCCTCATCCGCGCGGAGCCGGGCCTCCAGCCGGCTCGTGGGGCCGCCGCCGCCGATGAGCCAGTTGGCCACGCGGGAGGCGAAGAACTCCTCCGTCTCGCCCAGCCGCACGCCGCCGGGCTGGCCCACGACGATCGTGCTCTGGGGCAGCGCCTTGGGGATGATGTAGACCGCGGGCTCCGCGTCCAGCACCGGCGGCTGCGGCTCCTCGAGCGTGGTCCCGCACGGCTGCCAGTCGCCCAGCACGCGCTCCAGCGCGGCCTCGATCTCTTCCCGCGTCATGTCGCCCGACGCGCCGATCACCGCCCGCTCCGGGCAGATGGTGACCTCGTGCATCCAGCGGAGGCGGTCCTGCTCCAGCCGCTCGGGCGCCAGGTCCTCCTCCGTGAGCATCCACCCCGTCGCGTGGTCACCGAACACCAGGCGATTGAACTCCAGGACGGCCAGCGATCCCGGGAAGTCGCCCAGGTGGCGGACGGCGTCCATCTCCCGGGTCCGCCACCGCTCCGTGGCCGCCGGGTCGAACGCGGGCCGGAGCAGGACGTCGCTCCATATGTCCAGCGCCATGTCCAGGTGCCGGCGGAGTCCCCGCACCCCCACCAGGATCCGGCCCCCGTCCGTATAGGTCGGCATGCCCAGCGCATGGAACTCCAGCAGGCTGTCCAGCGAGTCCGTGGTCAGCGACGCGGTCCCGCCATGACGCATCATGGCGAGCAGCGCCGACCCGGCGCCGTAGTACTCGCGGTCGAAGTACGTGTAGCCGCCGGGCAGGTCGACGAACACGTCGATGACCGGCAGCGCCCCATCCTCGAGGAAGAACACGGTCACGCCGTTGGACAGCACGAACCGCTCGGGCTCCGGCGCCTCGAACCGCAGCGGCGGAAACGTGAGGCGCCGGACGGCCTCGGCGCCG
>CAYXJH010000597.1:0-1711 GCA_964465415.1 uncultured Gemmatimonadaceae bacterium | reverse complement strand
TGGTGGCGTGCGGCATGGCCGTGGCGCGCAGCCGCGGGGCCGCGTGGCGGGAGATGGCGCTGGCCGCGCCCGTGGCCATGCTCCTGTTCTCCCCGGGGCTGGCGCCTGTCCGTGCCCACATGTTCACCTTCCTCTTCCTCGCCGTGCTCCTCGTCCTCCTCGAGCGGGAGCGGGCGGGGGACCGGCGCTGGCTCCTCTTGTGGCCGCCCATGTTCGTCCTGTGGCTGAACCTCCACGGCGGCTTCGTCGTGGGCGCCGGGCTCCTGGGACTCTACGCCGTCGAGCGCTTCTTGCGCGTGGGTTGGACCGCGCGCAGGGAAGCTCGCGGTCTCGCGCCGTGGAAGAGGGCTTTCCGGGAGACGGGCCACCTCCTGCTGGCCATTGGCGTCACTCCACCCCTGCTCCTGGTGAACCCGTACGGGGTGGACTACATCCCGTACCTGTGGCACGCGATCCTGATGGACCGGCCGTACATGACCGAGTGGTTTCCCATCTGGTCCCCGGTCTTCCGCGGGGCGCCCCTGGTGCCCTACGCCGCCTCCGTCCTCCTGGCCGCCTACACCCTTGCACGGAGCGAGAGCTGGAAGCGCCACCCTGGCGCCCTCATGCTCCTGGCCGCCGCCGCGTTCGCCCTCCAGAGCGGACGCATCCTCCCGATCTACGCCGTAGTCTGGTTCGCCTATGTGGCCCCTGCCCTGTCCGACTCCCCCCTGGCGGGTGTGGTACGACGCGCCTGGCACCGGTTCGCCCGGCCCGTCGCCGCGATCGCCGTCATCCTCGGCGTTCACACCCTGGTGCAGCTGGTGCGGCACGACGCCCTGTCCGTCTTCCTCCCCACCCACCCCGCCGAGCACCGGCAGGCGTTCCCCGCCGGCGCCGTCCGGTACCTGGCCGAGATCGGCTTCCGTGGCAACCTCATGACACCCTTCGGCGTCGGCGCCTACGTGTCCTGGACGCTCTACCCCGACGTCCTCGTGGGCATGGACAGCCGCTATGAGGTGGCCTACGCACCCGACCTGGCCGAGGAAGCGATGCGCGTGTACCGCGGGGAAGGGGACGGGCTCCTTTTCCTCGACCGCCATCCCACCGACGCCGTGCTCGTCCCCGCCGGCGGACCCCTCGACGCCCTCCTCGTCGCTGGATCGAGCTGGACCGAGGTTTTCCGCGATGATGCCTACGCGATCCACGCCCGCCCCGATCGGGCCGACCGGATGCCCCGCGCCGATCGCACCGGTCAGCCCATCCCCGGCGCCTTTCCCTGACCCGTGGAATTATGTTCCGTTACGGAACAATTTTCCCTTGCATCTACCCTCCGCGGATGCGATCTTGTGGTCCCCGCCTGCGGTGAGCCGAATCTTGACGCTCGGCCTCATCTCCATGCCGGCCAAGAAGTTGAGCCCCGCGGGCACCGTCAAGACACACCGGTGCGAGCAGGACGGCCGGTGACGGGCGAAAAAAATGCAATCGGGCCGGTCGTGATCGACGTCCCAACCCTCTGATCGGGAGCCATCGTTGTCGCTTCGTCTCAGGATACTCCTGCTCTTCCTTGGATTCTCCGTGCTGCCCGTGGTCTTCCTGGGTGTGGGGGACTACGTGCAGTCGGTGCAGGCCCTGCGGGCGGTGCTGGAGGCGAGGAGCGACGCGCTGGCGGAGCAGACGGCGCGGGAAGTCGAGGCGGCGCACGGCCGCGGCCAGGCCGTGCTCAGGCAGT
>CAYXJH010000596.1:0-1725 GCA_964465415.1 uncultured Gemmatimonadaceae bacterium | reverse complement strand
CCGATCTCGCCGGGCCCCAGCTCGGTGTCCCGGAAGCGCATGGCCGAGGTCCGGCTGATCACCTTGAGGTCCGGGATCCGGGCGAGCCGGGCGATGACCTCTTCCGTCATGCCGTCGGAGAAGTACCGGTTCGCTTCCTCGCCGCTCAGGTTCTCGAAGGGGAGCACCGCCACCGAGCCCTCCTCCAGGGTCGCCGGCGGCGGATCCGTGTCGGTTAGTCGATTGGCGACGGCCAGGAAGCTCCCCGTGGCCAGGAGCAGGCCGAACGCCAGCAGGCCCGCCCCGCCGGCGTTCGCGCTGGCCCGGCTGTCGCCGTAGGCGCCGTCGTCCGCGACCCCCGCCCGTCGCCAGCGCACGCCGCCCCGCCCCAGCCGGAAGTACCACGCCAGCACCAGGACCACGGGGAAGCCCAGGAAGGTGAGGGCCACGAGGGTGAGGAAGACGGTGTCGGGGAGGAATAGCTTCTCGTAGGTCGTGGCCACCATGTAGACCCCGATCCAGCTCACGATGGCGTAGACGCCGGCCACGTGGACGACTCGGCGGCGTACCAGCTCGCCCCAGAACATCTCCAGACGGTCGAAGAGGTCGGGTCCCTTCGTGCTCATGGTAGCGGCTCCGCGATCGCGGCCTTGCGCAGGCCGAGCCCCGAGGTGAACAGCTGGGTCGCCTGAAGGACGATGAAGGCGGTGGCCGCGGACACCACCGCCACCCGGACCACCTTCCGCCGCTTGAGTTCGGTGAAGAGGCTCATTGCCCGCGCTCCGCTCTCCAGCGCTCGTAATTGGCCTCGAGCGCCCGCCAGCGCGGGTGCCCGTGCAGCGAATCGAGGCCCGGCTCGATGGAGAAGCGCAGCCAGGCGTTAGGGCCGCTGAGGCCCGCGACGGCCTCCAGGTGGTCCAGTGCACGCTCCGGATCGCCGGCCCGGGCGAAGGCCACGGCGAGCTCGCGGCGGATGTCGATGCTCGCGTAGACGTCCCTGGGCGCGTTCTCCAGGTAGTCCCGCTCGGCGGCGCGCACACCCTCCAGGTCGCCCAGCAGGCCGGGCAGAACGCACGGCCAGAACCAGACGTTATGGGCCCAGCGACCCGGGTGCTGGTCACCGAGCGCCCCCAGCCGCGCCTGGATGGCGCGCAGCTCGGTCTGCGCCTGCGCCGCCTGGCCGGTGATCACCAGCGTCTCCGCTTGCATCAGGGCATGGGCCTCCGGATTCCCGACGGGTCGTCGCAGTTCCTCAGGCCACAGGCTCGGCGAGAGGGCCAGCGCGATACGCTGCGGGTCGCGGCCCGCCCGCGCGGCGAAGTACGGGAAGCTTACCCACACGTCCTGAACGCCGTCGACGGCCGCCCAGGCCGCCTCCGGATCTCCCCGGGTCAGACCTATCCAGATCTCCAGGCCACGGGTATCCGCACCCAGTCGGCGGGCCTGCTCCATCGTCGCGGCGGCCTGCGCGAACTCGCCCAGTGAAGACAGGAAGAGGGTGATGTCGAGCAGGGCCTCGATATTGACCGGATCGATCTCCAGCACGCGCCGGAACGCCGTCATGGCATCCTCGAAGCGACCATCGCGCCGCGCCACGACGGCCCGCGCGAGCCACGCCTCCACATGCTCGGGTGAGCGCGAGAGCACCCGCGTCAGCGCGGCCTCGGCGCGGGCATAGTCCAGCCGGCCCCAGTAGTGGTAGTAGGCCTCGGCCAGCCAGGTCTCGGTGGACTCCGGGGCGAGTCG
>CAYXJH010000595.1:0-1730 GCA_964465415.1 uncultured Gemmatimonadaceae bacterium | reverse complement strand
GAGCCGTCGCCGCACGGCCTCGACGCGGGGCTGGAGCTCGGGGTCGGCGTGCTCCCAGAGGCGGAGGAACTCGGCGTAACGCTGGCGAGCCAGCTCGAGGTCGCCGGCTTCCTCATGGAGCTCGGCGGCCCGGACGAGGATGGCGGGCCGGTGCATGGACTCCACGGTCTTGCGCCCGAGGAAGGGCGCGGTGAGGTAGCGCTCGTATGCGACCCGGGCGGAATCGGGCAGGCCGACCGTTTCGAACGCGGCGCCGAGGTGGTCGAGTCCACACATGGTGCAACCGCCCATGTGGACCGCGCGGCGGAAGGTCTCGAGTGCGGCCTCGCCGTCTCCGGCGCGCAGCTGGACGTACCCCTGCATCCGGACGAGCTCGGGTGTCGGCCGGCGTCCTGCAGGGGCGGTGGCCTGGTCGGCCTCGATCATGGCCTGGGCATGGTCGATCCGACCGGCGGCGGCATAGAGCCGGGCGAGGGTGAGATGGGGGCGGTCGAAGGGGTCGATGGATTCCAGTGGGTAGCGGGCGAGAGCGTCTTCGACCCGGCGGAGCGCCTCGTCGGCGTCGCCCCGCACGAATGCGAAGGCACCGGCGTCCCAGAGCGCCAACTGCAGGCGCTGCGGGACAAGATCCAGCCGCTGCGCGATGCCGTCCACCTCGACGCGGAGGGAGGCGAATTCGCGGAGCCGTCCGTGGAGGGCGGCGGCCTCCATGCGATCCATGCGCGCTGTAGCCTGGACGAAGGGGCTCTCCGGCAAACGGTCCTGTCGCCCCCGGGCGATGGAGTCGACCTGGTCCCAGCGCCCCCCGGCGACGGCCAGTGCGGGCGCCAGCTGGAGGACGGAGGCGTGATCCGGGAAGCGCTCGAGGGCATGGGCGTACGTGGCCCGGGCGTCGTCCAGGCGGTCCAGGGCGACGAGGGTCGCCACCAGATTGATCCAGGGGGTGTGGGAGCCGTCCGTGGTGGTGGCGCGCCGGAGGATCGGCTCCGCCTCCGACAACTGGCGGAGCTGCATCAGCTGGAGCGACAGGTTGTTGAGGGCTATGGAGTCGTCCGGGTCCAGGGCCAGGATCTGGCGGTAGGCGGCGATGGCGCCGTCCGGGTCCTCCAGGACCCAGGCGTGGTAGGCGGCATTGGCGTGGTGGCGCTCGATCTCCGGGAGCCGGTCCCGCAGCGCGTACGCCCGTTCCAGGGCGTGGACCCGGGCCGACTCCCCGAATCCCAGGTTGCTCAGCACAGTCGCGAGCCGTCGCCAGCCCATGGCGAACGTGCTGTCCATACGCACGGCGTCCTCCAGCAGCGCGACAACGGCCAGGCTTTCCCCGGCCTCGCGGACCAGCCGCTCGGCCTCCGAATAGCTCCGGAGCGCCGGCAGGGAGTGGGTCGACACCTGGTGCAGCCGCGGGCTGGCCCGGATCGACCGGAGCGACTCGCCCACCCGCTCCCGCATCTGCCGCGACAGGCGGTCTACCGCGTCGATGATCGCCGCCGAGTCCCGCGCCGTCTCCCGGAACGCCGCCAGCGTCGCCCCGTCCTCCGCCGCCACCAGCCGGGCGCTCAGCATCCAGCCGGTGCCCATGGACGACACGTCGCCCGCGATCACCGCCTTGTGCCCCTCCCGCAGCGCCACCTGCCGCGCCACCTCCTCCGTCACGGGCGACCCCGCCGGGTGCTGCATCCGCTCCAGCGCGGCCCGCACCGGCCCCGGCTCCACCACCCGGATCACCTGCG
>CAYXJH010000594.1:0-1736 GCA_964465415.1 uncultured Gemmatimonadaceae bacterium | reverse complement strand
GCTGGCGTCGTGGCGAGGTCCCGCCCGTGTTCGCGGAGGGTCCGTACCTGGCCGACTGGGCGGGCGACATGGAGCCGGGCGGTGAGCGGACGGCGCCGGTGACCGGCGTATCCTGGTTCGCGGCCCGCGCGTACTGCGCGTGGGCGGGCAAGCGGCTCCCCACGGTGGACGAATGGGAGTACGCGGCCCGGGCCGACGAGACGCGGGCGGATGCTACGGGCGACCCGGCGTACAGCCGCCGGATCCTCGAGCTGTACAATCTGCGTTCGAGGACGCCGCCGCCGGTGGGCTCGATCTTCCGCAACCGATACGGGATCCACGACATGCACGGCCTGGTCTGGGAATGGGTCGCGGACTTCAACACCGTCATCGCGAGCGGCGATTCCCGCGGCGGCGCTGGGGGTGACTCGAAGCTCTTCTGCGCCGCGGGCGCTGAGGGCGCGACGGACCGGGAGGACTACCCGGCATTCCTCCGGTACGCCTTCCGGTCGAGCCTCAAGGGGCGCTCCGTCTCCAGCGCGCTCGGATTCCGGTGCGCGGCCGACCCTGTAGAGGTAGGGATCCGATGAGAATGACCGCCGGCCTGTTGACACTGCTCGCCCTGTTCGCCCTGGCCTGCGCGCCCACGGACCGGGGAGCCGACACCGCCGTGGCCCACGACCGCGCCACTCACGAGAACGCAACGCACGGTCACGCCGCCCACGACCACGCCGCCGTCGGTCACGGCGCGGACGGGCTACCGGCGGGTGAGCCGGCCGACTTCTCCATCTACCACGCGACGTCGACCTGGACGGACCAACTGGGTGAGGCCCGGCCGCTGGAGTCGCTCGCCGGGCGGTTCCAGGTGGTGGGGATGGTCTACACGAGCTGCGCCTACGCCTGCCCGCGGATGATGCTGGACATGAAGCGGATCGAGGGCGAGCTGGCGCCGGAGGATCGCGACCGGGTCGGCTTCGTCCTGGTCTCCATCGACCCGGACCGTGACACGCCGGAGCGGCTGGGCGAATATGCGCGCGGCGCGCGCCTGGACCCGGACCGGTGGACGCTGCTCCACGGCGACCCGGGAGACATCCTCGAGCTGGCGGCGCTCCTGGGCGTGCAATACCGGCGGATGTCGGACGGCGAGTTCGTTCACAGCAACCTGCTCACGGTTCTCGATCCAGCCGGCCGGGTGGTGCACCGCCAGCTCGGGCTCGGCGCCGACCCCGCCCGCACCCTGGACGTGATCCGCCGGACGAACCTCGCCGACGCCGGCTGACCGACCGGCTCGCGCCGGGGTCGATGCCGGCTATCGCCGACCCACCTCGATACCAACCCGGACATAGCCGCGGGGGCCGCCAGGACCCAGGCCCGAGACATACAGGTGGGCCCCCGCCTCGCCGCGCAGAGAGATCACCCCTCCCACCGGGCCTGAGCGGCCCCGGGCGCGGCGCATCCCGGGGTGAACAGGAGGAGCCCGGCTGATGTCCGGGCCCCGCGCCGGGACGCAGGTGACCCCGCCTCTACCAGGCGGGCAATGGCCGTCAACTCGGCCCGAGGAGCCAGCGCCACCCGATGGACGCGTGCCAGGCGGAGCCCAGTTGGGGGCCATCCAGGTCCTGGTAGACCGGGATCCCGATCTCGCCGAACAGCCTGTGTCCCAGGAAGGTGCCGGCGGCGGCGTGGAGGTTGCCGCCGGCGATCAGGTCGACCCGCGTGCCACCGGTCAAACCGGGCTCCGACGCCGGGCTGGCCGG
>CAYXJH010000593.1:0-1737 GCA_964465415.1 uncultured Gemmatimonadaceae bacterium | reverse complement strand
CGCTGTGCGATCTACGCGGCCCGGTGAGCCGCGCCGGGTCGGACTCTCTGCGCCCGCGCCAGGCCACCGACGAGGTCATCGAGCGGCTCGTCTCCCGTCACCCGCCGCTCGAAGACCACCCCGCACGGACAGGCGACGACGAAGCGCGGGCTCGTGGTTTGCGGGCCGCGAAGCTCGCCGACCAGCTGCCCGTGCGCTCGGTGGAGAGCCACGAACTCGGCCACGTCCGTCTCGATGATCATGAGATCCCTGGCGTGCACGTCCCGGGCCAGGTTCGATCTCTCGGCCGGCGCATCCGGGCTGGCGCTGGTGCGCGGTCGCGGGCCGGTCCAGCGAGAGACCGGTGGGAAGCCGACTACCCAGGCTGGGAGCAAATTCCCCACTTTTGCGGATGGTAGAGTCCGCACGTTGCCGGCTCGACGACGCCTGACAACGCGGCAGACAGACAGGAGGACGGACAATGCTCTTCCCCACGTCCCTCGTCGGGAGCTACCCGCAGCCCGACTGGCTCATCGATCGCAAGAGGCTGGCCTCCCGCTTTCCGCCCCGTACGCGGGCGCGGGAGCTCTGGCGCGTTCCCGAGGAGTTTCTGGCCGAGGCCCAGGACGACGCGACCCTGGTCGCCATCCGGGCGCAGGAAGAGGCGGGGCTCGACATCATCACCGATGGCGAGATCCGGCGCGAAAGCTACTCCAACCGGTTCGCCACCGCGCTGGAGGGCATCGACATCGACAGGCCCGGGACCGCCCTCGACCGGTCCGGTCATCCGAACCCGGTGCCCAGAATCGTGGGCAAGATCCGCCGCAAGGGCCCCGTCGAGGTCGACGACCTCAAGTTCCTTCGCGCTCACACCGACCGGCGCGTGAAGATCACCCTGCCCGGCCCCTTCACCATGAGCCAGCAGGCCCAGAACGACTTCTACCCCGACGTGGAGAGCGCGGCCCTGGACTACGCCCTGGCGGTCAACGAGGAGGTCCGCGATCTCTTCGCCGCCGGCGCCGACATCGTCCAGATCGACGAGCCGTACATGCAGGCCCGCCCCGACCAGGCCCGGCAGTACGGCCTGAAGGCCCTCAACCGGGCGCTCCAGGGTGTCACGGGCGCGACGGCGGTACATCTCTGCTTCGGCTACGCCGCCATCATCCACCAGCGCCCATCGGGCTACTCGTTCCTGCCCGAGCTCGCCGGATGCGAGTGCGCCCAGATCTCGATCGAGACCGCTCAGTCGAACCTCGAATGCGCCGTGCTGGCGGCGCTGAAGGGCAAGACGATCATCGTCGGCGCCCTCGACCTCTCCGACATGCGCGTCGAGACACCCGAGACCGTCGCCGCCCGTGTCCGGCGAGCGCTCGCCCACGTCGGACCCGCGCACGTCGTCGTCGCTCCGGACTGCGGCATGAAGTACCTCCCGCGGGACATCGCCCTCGGGAAGATGCGGGCCATGGTGGAGGCGGCGAGGATCCTGCGTCGGGAGCACGGACAGTGATGGACGCAGCCCCGCAGCCATCCCACCCTCGGGGTGGCACGCTTCCGAGTAGCGGAGGAACCCGGCGCAACCGTCCAGGGCCCAACCTGTGGTGGGCTACCGCGACTGGGACCGCAATAAATTGTTGGGCCGCTCCCTCCTCGTCTAGTAGGCTCGGCTCAGGCTTACGTCGACTGGAGCTCGATCGGGGAGGACTTCCATGCGAGCGATAGCGATCGTGAACCAGAAGGGGGGCTGCGGGAAGACCATCA
>CAYXJH010000592.1:0-1741 GCA_964465415.1 uncultured Gemmatimonadaceae bacterium | reverse complement strand
CCGCCTCCGCCTCGAGCTGCCCGACGGGCAGCGCATCGTCCTCGTGCCGGCCGGCGCCGACCGGTTCCGGCCCGTGGGGATGTTCGGCGCCGCGGTCGTGTTCGAGCGCGAGGGCGGCGAGCTCCGGATGATCCTGCGCGAGGACGGCCAGCCCCAGCTGACGCTCCGGCGAGTGTGACACGACCATGCCCACCACGGAAACGATGACCGATCTCCAGGAAGCCTACGAGAAGATGGGCGCGTTCTACCTGGGCCGCGTCCGCGACGCCGGCTCGGGCGAGGCCACGGAGGACATCCTGCTGTACGACTCCCGCGACCTCACCACCCACGGCGTGATCATCGGGATGACGGGGAGCGGGAAGACGGGCCTGGCCCTGGGCGTCCTGGAAGAGGCCGCCATGGACGGCGTTCCGGTCATCGCCATCGACCCCAAGGGGGACCTGGCCAACCTCCTCCTGACGTTCCCGGACCTGGCGCCGTCGGACTTCCGCCCGTGGATCAACGAGGAGGTGGCGCGGCAGCGAGGGCAGGACCCGCACGCCTATGCGGCGGCCGAAGCGGAGAAATGGCGGAAGGGGCTGGCCGGCTGGGGGCAGGACGGGGACCGCATCCGCCGCCTGCTCGACCATGCGGACTTCTCGGTCTACACGCCCGGTAGCGCCGCCGGCCGGCAGGTCTCCGTCCTCCGCTCGTTCGACGTGCCGGGTGCCGCCGTCCTGGCGGACCCGGACGCCCTGCGCGAGCGGATCCAGAGCACGGTCACCAGCCTCCTCGCCCTGCTCGGGATCCAGGCCGATCCGATCCGGAGCCGGGAGCACATCCTCCTCTCGTCGATCCTCCAGAACGCATGGACCCACGGCCGGTCGCTGGAGCTCGGCCACCTCATCGAGGCGATCCAGCGTCCCCCGTTCGCCCGGGTCGGCGTCATGGAGCTGGAGACCTTCTACCCGTCGAAGGACCGTTTCGACCTGGCCCTCCGGCTGAACGGCATCCTCGCTTCGCCTGGCTTCCAGGCCTGGATGGAAGGGGAGCCGCTGAACATCCCCACCTTCCTCTACTCGCCCGAGGGCAAGCCGCGCGTCAGCATCTTCTCGATCGCGCACCTGGGCGACGACGAGCGGATGTTCTTCGTCGCCATGCTCCTGAACGAGATTGTCTCGTGGACGCGCGGACAGAGCGGGACGTCCAGCCTGCGGGCGCTGGTGTACATGGACGAGATCTTCGGCTTCTTCCCGCCGTCGGCGAACCCGCCGTCCAAGGCGCCCATGCTGACGCTGCTGAAGCAGGCCCGGGCGTACGGGGTGGGCATCCTGCTGGCGACGCAGAACCCGGTGGACCTGGACTACAAGGGGCTGGGCAACACCGGGAGCTGGTTCATCGGCCGCCTCCAGACCGAGCGGGACAAGGCCCGGATCATGGACGCGCTCCAGGGGGCCATGGCCGGGTCCAACCCCCTGTCCAGGTCCGAGCTCGACCGCCTCATCTCCGGCCTCGGCCAGCGCGTGTTCCTGCTCCACAACGTCCACGAAGGCGCGCCCGTGCTTTTCGATACCCGCTGGGTCATGGCGTACATGGCCGGTCCCATGACCCTCCAGCAGATCCGCGAGCTGGACACCGGGTCGGGTTCGGAAGCGTCGGTCGAGGCCGACGACGCCGCACCCGAGGTCGCCGAGGCCGGAGCACCCTCTGCGACAAACCCGCCGGCGCGCGACGGCGGCGCCCCGTCCGGCGCGGGACGACC
>CAYXJH010000591.1:0-1742 GCA_964465415.1 uncultured Gemmatimonadaceae bacterium | reverse complement strand
GGTCCACGCGGCCGCCGGGCAGGAGGGCACCATGGCTGAGCGGATCGTCGTGCTGAACCCCGTGGGGTTTCCGCCGAAGGTGACGCGCCGGGCGCTGGCCCCGCGCCTGCCTGCCCTCGACGGCCAGACCATCTACCTGGTCGACTGCCGCTTCGACGACTCGGACCTCTTTCTCCAGCAGGTGCAGGCGTGGTTCGCCGAGCACCGGCCCGGAGTCCGGACGGTCCTCACGCGGCTGTCGAGCGTGTACCTGCACGATGATCCGGCGACCTGGGAGGAGATCAGGTCCCGGGGCCAGGCCGCCATCGTCGGCGTCGGCCACTGAAGCACCTGCGCGCCGGCGGTCGCCGCGCACGCCCTGACGCTCGAGGAGAAGTACGGGGTGCCCACCGTCGCCGTGCACACCGACACGTTCGACCGGGTCGTGCGCTCGGTGGCGGAGGTGAGCGGGGCCCCCGGACTCCGGCAGGTCTTCGTGCCGCAGCCCATCATGGGCAAGACGGCGCGCGAGCTGCGAGCCTACGTGGACGGCCTGGACCCCGTGACGGGCCGGCCCGTCATGCAGGAGGTCGTGGAGGGGCTCACCCGGCCGTTCGGCGACGGTGATCCGGGTGCGGGGGAGCTCGACCGGGACACCCCGCGCCGGCTCGAGCCCGACACCGAGGAGACCCTGCACCGGCGGTTCCTCGACCGCCACTGGACGGACGGCCTGCCCATCGTCCTGCCCACGGAGACACGGGTGGCGGAGATGCTGGCCGGCACGCGCCGGGGGCCGGACGAGGTGGTGGGGCGCATGCGCTCCACGCACTTCCGCGAGTACTGGACCTACACGGTGGAGAAGGTGGCGGTCAACGCGGTCATGGCGGGAGCGCGACCGGCGTACTTCCCGGTGATCCTGGCCCTGGCCGCCACCGGGGTGACCGCGCGCAGCAGCAGCTCGAGCGCGATGGCCACGATGGCGGTGGTCAACGGCCCCGTGCGCCGGCAGATCGGGATGAACGCGGGGACGGGGGCCATGGGGCCGTACAACCACGCCAACGCCACCATCGGCCGGGCCTACGGCCTCCTCTCCCAGAACCTGCAGGGAGGTTCGGTGCCCGGGCTGAGCTACATGGGGAACCAGGGCAACGCCTATGCTTACAGCAGCGTCACCTTCGCCGAGCACGAGGAGCGGAGCCCCTGGGAGCCATTCCACGTCTCGCACGGCTTCCGCCCGGGCGACAGTGCGGTGAGCGTGTTCACCGGGTGCCGGTCCACCGCCTTCACCCTGGGGTTGCGCGAGCGCCACTGGCGGGAACACGTGGGCCACCTGCTCCGCGGCATGGACCCGCACGGGCCGCCCACCCTGCTGCTCGATCCCATCGCGGCGCGTCAGTTCGTCGACCGGGGCGGGTTCACCACGAAAGAGGCACTCGCCGACTGGCTGCACGGCACGGCCCGGCTCCCTGCCGGGGAGTACTGGGACTACCAGCTCGTGCAGAACTACATCTACCCCCGGGCCACGGCCGGGGAGGAGCCCTGGGCCACCGCGCTCCGGGCTGCCCCGGACGAGCTGATCCCGATGTTCCGCCGGGAGGATATCCACGTGGTGGTGGTGGGCGGGGAAACCAACGGGTACTGGCGCATCATGGGCTGCACCTACCAGAAGACCGTCTCCGTGGACGACTGGCGGTAGGCCCCGGGCCGGCCCGTCCGGAGCACCGCGAGCGAGGGGCGAGGGACGGTTCGCGCCGCCCGCGACG
>CAYXJH010000590.1:0-1743 GCA_964465415.1 uncultured Gemmatimonadaceae bacterium | reverse complement strand
GCCGGTCCAGCACCACGGTCTCGAACCCGATCTCCCACTCCTTCCCCCGCTCCGGTCTCAGGTTCGGGTTGCCCAGCGAGCCGGCCGAGACGGCGTTCGTCCCCCCGGGCCCCTGCACGGGCTCGAACGTCCGCAGCGCCGAGAACGTCTCGGGAGCGCGGCCCGACTCGCCATACGCCGTGCGGACGCGGAACGTGTTGATCACCTCCGCCCAGGGCCAGAACGGCTCCTCGCTGACGATCCACGAGGCGTGCGCCTTGGGGTAGGTGACCCAGCGCAGGTCCTCGCCGAATGCGCTGTTGTTGTCCACGCGCAACGCCCCCGTGACGAACAGCCGGTCGTGCCAGCCGAACTGCTGCTGGACGTACGCGCCCACCGTCGTGTTCACCAGCTCCGACTGGTCCGTCGGGAGCGGCGTCGCCGTGGCGCTGATCAGCTCGATCCCTGCGGCGGGGAACCCCATCCCGCCCAGCGAGCTGTTGCGTGCTTCCCGCCTATCCAGCTGGACGCCGGCCGATGACGAGGAGCGAACCGAGGCGCTGACGCCGGCCTGGGCGGTACCCGAGTAGTCCAGCGTGTAGCCGCGGCGGTCCCGCAGGACCTGGCCGATCCGCCCCGACGCCATGGCCGGCGGCAGGAACACGGCGAGCTCCTCGGTGGCGAACCGCTCCAGCGCCCGCGCATCCGACGTGAGGTCATCCACCCCCACGAGCAGCCGATGGCTCAGCCAGTCTGTCATCCGGTGGTTCACGGTACCCGACGCCGTGAACCGCGTGGTCACATCCGAGTTGTCCCACAGCTCCCACGTCAGCTCCGGCGGGAACCCCAGGCAGTAACCCCGGGAGGCCGCGAAGATCAGGTCGTGCCCGCACGTCGCCCCAAGCATCGCCGACGCCCCTGCGTCGGTCCCCAGGTGACTCTCGATCTGCGTGTAGCCCAGCGACGTGGCGAAGGTCAGCCGGGGGGAGATCTCCACGTCCACGTTCGTGTGCAGCGAGAACTGCTGGCCGTAGTTGTTCGGCTCCACCCCCTCCTCGTCCTGGAACGCCGCCGACGCATAGTAGCGCAGGGTCTCCGACCCGCCGGACAGCGACGCGTGCACCTCGGCCGCGTGGCCTCGCCGGAAGAGGGATTGCCCCTGCGCCCGCTCGTGGCGGACCGCGTTCCAGGCCACGACCTCGCCGGAACCCGGACGGAAGTAGTTCGTGGGAAGGCGGCCTTCCGCGTCACGGAAGTACACCGAGCCGTACTGCATCCGGAGCGTCGCCTGCGGGGCCTGGTTGAGCGCGCCCCGCTTCGTGATGATCTGGATCACGCCGTTGGAAGCTTCCGTACCGTAGATGGCCGCCGCCGCCGGACCCTTGATCACCTCGATGTGCTCGATGTCATCCGGGTGGATGTCGTTCAGACGACCCCGCACCGCGGCGCCCTGCGCCCCCAGGAGCCCGCCATAGGCGGCCAGCCCCGTCTCGCTGTTCACCCGGACGCCGTCGATGTAGATGAGCGGCGCGTTGCCCAGCCCCAGGCTCGAGCGGCCCCGAACGCTGATGGACGGGCTCGCGCCCAACCGCCCCGTGACCTGCGCCAGCCGCACCCCCGGCGCACGGGCGTTCAGGAGACTGGTCAGATCCGGGGCACGGGCCAGCTCCATCGTACCCGCGGCATCCACCACCGTCACCGAGCTCCCGATCGTGCGCAGCCTCGCCCCGCCCGCCGTGCCCGTGACCACGATCTGGTCCAGCT
>CAYXJH010000589.1:0-1751 GCA_964465415.1 uncultured Gemmatimonadaceae bacterium | reverse complement strand
GACCGCGATCCCCGCGGCCAGCGCGACCCCGGTGAGCTCGGCCGCACCCGTCACGGGAACGCCGAGCGCGACGCCCCGGACGGTCCCGTCGGTACCGGCGAACGGGCTCCAGACGGTGATGTTGATGCCGCGCACCCGCTCGAGGTGCCGATCGCGGACGTTGATCCGCAGGCCATCCAGGCTCGGCACATCGCCGATCCCGATGCCCACATCACCCACCGCGAGCTTCAGCCCCTGGGCGTGTGCCGGCGCGACGCCCGAGCCGGCGAAATGGGCCACCACGATGGCGGGCAGGACGATCAGGGTCCGGAAACGAGCGGGTGGATGCTGGGGCACGGCTCGGCCTCTTCCTCGGTCGGGTGGTCGGCGAATCTAGCTCACCTACGTCGAACGTGCCCGGGGGGTTTCGTCGTTTCCCGGCAGGCCTTGACACGTGGAGCCCATCAGGAGATGATCCCCGTACAGACCAGGGCCCGCACGAGCGGGCCGCCCGAAGCCGGACACGCCCCATGGGTGTCGTCCGGCTTTCTTCATTCCATCAGCAGGAGGAACGCAATGCGTACGGTTCTCGTTGCTCTCGTCGCAGCCTTCGCCGTCTCCGCGGCGCCGGCCATGGCGCAGGAAGCATCGTCGGAGCGACCCGACCGCGAGGCGGACGTGGTCCTGGCGGTGGACGGGTTCCGCTGCGATGCATGCAGCGCCAAGCTCCAGAAGAGGCTCAGCAAGATCGAGGGCGCGCAGGCCGTGGTCGCCGCCGAATGGGAGGACGGCACCATCTCGATCTGGCTCGAAGACGACGCCGATATCGAGGACGAGATCCTAGCCAGCGCGGTCACCGAGTCGGGCTTCGTGCTGAAGGAGGTGCGCCGCACGAAGGCAGAGCCCGCACCGGCGATCTGATCGATCGGTTGGCACGACCAGCTGGCCGCTGGCGCGGCGCCCTGACCGGCGTCACACCCGTAGCCGTCCTCGGCACCACCGTGTGTTGCGCCCTGCCCATCACACTGGTGGCGCTGGGGCTCGGCTCCGTGGTGGCCACGCTGGTCAGCACCGCGCCCTGGCTGGTCGCCCTGTCCGCCCACAAGGGCTGGGTCTTCCTCCTGGCCGGCGGGCTCCTGCTCGCCAACTACTGGGCGCTCTACCGGGCGGGCGGTGCCGCATGCGAGCCGGGCGGTGTCTGTGACCCGGCCCGCCGCAGCGGGCGGTGGCTGCGACGGCTGTTCTGGGGCACCACCGGCCTGTACGGCGTCGCCGTGTTCGCCGCGTACCTGTCCATGCCGCTGGCCCGACTGCTGGGCGGCTGACTCTTCCATGACCGCCTACTGGAGCAGGCAGTCCAGGCCGTCCAGCGCCATGTGGATGACCAGCCCGAGCCCCACCAGCCGGGTCGGTCGGGGGATTGTCAGCAGGACGTAGACGGCGATCGCGGGGGACGTGTGGAGCGGATGGAACCCGATGCTGCAGCGGCCTGGATCATAGATGGGATCGGCCAGCAGGTGGTCCAGGTCGACCAGCATGGTCGCCAGCATGATCAGCCACGCCCGCTTCCACCGCGGCCGGAAGAACAGTACCGCCACCGCGCCCGGCACGATGACGTGCAGGATCAGGTGCAGGATCGCCATGCGTCGGAGGCCGGTAGCCTATGCTCCACGCGGACCCGGCCGTTCCGAACCGGCGCCGGCCGCCCTCCGGACGCGACTCAGTCGGAACGGCGAGGCTGTGCCCGGCGGTCCGTGCCCGAGCTCCGGCTA
>CAYXJH010000588.1:0-1758 GCA_964465415.1 uncultured Gemmatimonadaceae bacterium | reverse complement strand
CGACCTCGTCGCCGGTCAGCTCGCTGCTCGCCGCGAAGCCCCAGCTCCCGTTCGCGATCACACGCACGCCGAAGCCCATGCTCTCCGTGTCCGCCAGCCCAGTGATCTGGCGCTCCCGGGTCGCGACGAACTGCTGACGGTTGCGCTGCACCCGGACATCCGCGTAGCTGGCGCCGGCCCGCCGCGCGGCATCCAGTGCCTGGAGCGCCAGGTCCAGCGTCTCGGTCCGGAGCGGGCTGGCGTCCAGCCCTGGCTCCGACTCCAGCTCGAGCAGCCCCCGAGGGGCGCAGCCGGTGGCGAGCCCCGCGGTCAGGAGGCCGGTGCTGATGACGAATTCCCTTCGGTCCATGGGTCGTCCGCTGTAAGTGGGTCGAGCAGGGTCGTGTGGGGAGGGTCAGGATGGGCGGTGTGGCCGGGTTCGGCAAGAGGGCGCCGCGAGGGTGCGGTTCGGTCGGGAACGGGAGGAATCCCGACGCCTCAGAGTCGGTTCCGCTCCGAATGGGCCACGATCGAGGTCCCTACCATGTCCCCCGTGACGTTGATCGTGGTGCTGCCCATGTCGATGAGGCGGTAGATGCCGCCGACGATTACGGCGACCTCCAGGGGCAGGTGGAACGCCTGCACGAAGATGAGAGCGATGACCAGTCCGCCGCCCGGGATGCCGCTCGACCCCTCGGAAAGGATGAGACCGACCAGGAGGATGGTCAGCGTCGTGGCAAGGTCGAAATGTACTCCGGTGGCCTGGGCGGTGAAGAGCAGCACGGCCGTCAGCATGATGCTCGTGCCGTCCTTGTTGAGCTGGGCGCCCAGGGGCAGCGTGAACGAGTAAATGCTCTCCGGAAGCTCGAGCCGCTTGCCCGCCATCTCCAGGGCTACGGCCAAGCTGGCCAGGCTGCTACAGGTCGCCGCGGCGGTGGCGTAGAGGGGACCGGTCTTCTTGAGGAACTCGATCGGCCGGAACTCCGTGAGCGCGGTGAGCAGCCCCATCTGGACCAGGAACATGAGGGCCTGCGCGGTCCAGATCCCGACCAGGAAGAGGGCGAGGGGTCCGAAGATCTGAGAACCATACTCGCCCACGGTTGCGGCCGTGAGGGCCCCGATCCCGATGGGGCCATACTTCATGATGATGTCGACCAGCTTACGGAAGAGGTCGGCGAACGCGTTGAATACCTTCGCCAGGGGCGCCCGACGGTCCTCGGGGAGGAGGAGCGTCGCGACGCCGAGGAACACGGCGAAGACCACGATCTGCGCGACCTCGCCCTCGCTGAACGCCGCGATGGCGTTCGCCGGTACCAGGTCGACGATGACCTGGAGCACGCCGGGGATCTCGCCGAACTCCTCCCCGACCTCGCCCTCCAGCTCCATGCCCACGCCGGGTTGGAGGATGTTCATCACGATCAGACCGAGGGTCAGGGCCAGGGTGGTAGTGGTGAGGTAGAACGCCATGATCTTGGCGCCGATCCGGCCCAGGACGCCCAGGTTCTTGAGCGCGGTCAACCCACCGAGGAGGTTGAAGAAGACCAGCGGGATGGCCGCCATCATCAGGAGGCGGATGAACAACGTCCCGGCAGGCTCGAGCGCCATGGCCGGACCGGGCGCCACCACGCCCAGGACGACGCCAGCGGCCATGTAGATGAGGATCTTGACGCCCAGCGAGAGCCGCCGGTAGCGGGCCCACAGCGAGTCGGGCCGATTCGGGTCCGAGCCGGTGGCTGGCGCCGACCGCCTCGCCCTGCTCGGGGCGCTGCCGGTCAAGGA
>CAYXJH010000587.1:0-1770 GCA_964465415.1 uncultured Gemmatimonadaceae bacterium | reverse complement strand
AGGGTCGCCAGGCTCCACTCCCGGAGGGCGTAGGGCGGGGCGGAGGACAGGAGCGCCGACAGAAGGCCCCAGGCGATGAGGACCGCCACGGCGCCGCGGGTGATGACCGAAAGGGCGGCCCACGTCCGGGCGGCCGTCGCCCGGACCCGAGGGCTCAGGAATCCGGCAAGGAGACCGGCCGCCCAGAGCACTTCCAGCGCGCGCCGCCCGTCGAAGAGGGTGAGCGAGATCCTTCCCTCGAGGGGGAAGACGTAGGGCGGGAGCACGATCATGACGGGCACGATGGCCACGGCCCAGGCGAACCACAGGGTGGCGGACCAGCCGCCGGCTGGGCGTGTGAAGCGTCTCACTGGTTCGGTCATGTCCGTCGAGGGGTTGCCCGGGTTTCGCGGGGAACGACGGGCTCATTCTACCCGATCTCGGCTAACAATACCATTGTCGCGGGGCTGGCCGCGGGCAGAAGAATGTCGCATGATGGAACAACATGTGTTTGATGACGGGACCCTCGACGGCCGGCTCGCCACGCCCGGTAGCGTGTTTCTCCGCGTCCTGCCGCGAAGTTAGCGTGTCCGCCGCCGGGGTCCGGCAGTTGCGCTGGACTGTGGTCGCACGGAGCCGCGAGCCCGGCCGGTGACGAGGCCGGCGGGCGAGCGGTGGACCACTACACGGATGGAGGTGGGGCGTGGGTGATGCACCCTGGATCGTCGTCCCTTGTTATAACGAGGCGAACCGGCTGGACGTTTCGGCGTTCTCGAAGTTCATGTCCAGGTCGGACAGCCCGGTCTTAGTGTTCGTCGATGACGGCAGCACGGACGGTACGCTGCGCCTGCTGAACGCCTTGCGGCAGGAGGCGGGTGACCGCTGCCACGTCCTGACGCTCCCGTCGAACCGGGGGAAGGCGGAGGCGGTGCGGCACGGGATGAAGGCGGCGCTGGCGGCGGGCGCGGCGAGGGTCGGGTACTGGGACGCGGACCTGGCGACGCCGCTTTGCACGATCCGCGAGCTGGACGCGGAGCTGGACAATCGGATAGGCGCCGAGGTCATCATGGGCTCGCGGATCCGGATGCTGGGTCGCACGATCGAGCGGTCGGCGTTGCGCCACTACATCGGGCGGGTCTACGCCACCCTCGCCTCGCTCACCCTGCGGCTGGGCGTGTACGACACCCAGTGCGGGGCCAAGCTGTTCCGTGGCACGCCCGCGCTGACGCGAGCCCTGGGCGCGCCGTTCCGGTCTCGCTGGGCCTTCGACGTGGAGCTGTTGCGGCGGCTCCAGGTGGAGTGGGGCGGGATCGGGGCGGAGCGGATCGTGGAGATCCCGCTGCGGGAATGGCGTGACGTGGGCCGGTCGAAGGTGTCGCTCGTCGCCGGCGCGGCGGCCTTCCTGTTCCTGGTCCGGCTGCTGCTGCGGCCAGGCACCGCGAAGGTGGCGCAGCCGGAACCGATCCGTTCGGTTGAGTCGGTAGCCGAGCTGGTGGCCGCGGACTGGCCGTGACCCCAGCCCGGGCGCGGGCCCCGACGCGGGCCTCCGTGGTCGGGCTCACGTTCGGGATCTGGGCGCTGGCCATCCCGCTGCTGTTCCATGGCCGGGTGCTGAACGGCGATGGGGACCCGGCGCGCCACATCATGATCGGCGGGCACATCCTCGGTCACGGCCCGCGCTTCGCCGACCCATTCTCGTTCAGCCGTGCGGGCGAGCCGTTCCTCGCCTACGAGTGGCTCAGCCAGGCCTTCTATGCGCTGGCGCACGCCGTCGGTGGGCTCCCGGCGGTC
>CAYXJH010000586.1:0-1772 GCA_964465415.1 uncultured Gemmatimonadaceae bacterium | reverse complement strand
CCACGAGGAAGCGCAGGAAGGAGAGCGCCTGCTTGCGGAACTGGAAGGCGTCGGGTGCCAGGTAGCGCAGGGTGGTGATGGCGTCCACGAAGACGCGCTCCGGTCGGTGCTCCTGAACGGTCTCGATGATCTGCCGGGTGGTGGGGTCCCGCTCCACGTCGGCGGGGGAGAAGATGTCGTAGCTCTGGTTCTCGGCAAAGAACTCGCGGGTGGGGCTCAGGTCGAGGACGTGGACGCCCTCGAGGTCGAGGCCCTGCGCGGCCGCGTCCGCGCGGAGCTGTGCCTCGTTGGATTCCAGCGTGATCAGCAACGCACGCTCCCCCCTCGCGATTCCCGCCCGCAGGAAGTGCAGCCCCAGGGTGGTCTTGCCCGTACCGGGCCCGCCGCGCGCCAGGTAGGCGCGATGCCGGACGAGCCCGCCCTGCAATACCTCGTCGAGACCCACGATACCTGTGGGGCACCGATGGTTCGCATCCACTCCATACCTCCAGCGGGGTACTGGCGTTACTCTCGCGCCGGGGACGCATTACGACGTCCGTGCCATGCGGCCGGTGCGAATCGAGGCCGGCCTGGTGCCCTGGATCGACGTCGTCTACTGCTTCTCGCTCCGGCTCACGATCGGCGCCGAAGAATCGGACGCCATCCTTCTTGCGGCGGCCCTGGTGTTGGAAGCCATCATCCGCGGCGAGATCTTTCTCCTTGAGCCTGCCCATCGTCCTCTACCCGCCGTGCGGGGAGGGCCAGCTTGAAGACCGATCCTGCGCCGTCGGTGGGCGGGAACTCGGCCCACGCCCGGCCGCCAATGGTGGCGACCGTCTCGCGGACGATGTTGAGGCCGAGACCGGTGCCATCCACGTCCGCGCCCCGCTCGGAGCGGAAGTATCGCTCGAAGAGCTGATCGCGCTCGCCGGACGGGACTCCCAGGCCGTTGTCGCGGACCTCCAGGATCAGCTCGTCGCCGCCATCGGACGGGGCGCCGAAGTACGCACTCACGTCGACCCAGCGCTCGGGCTTTTCGGGGTCGGCGTACTTGATCCCGTTGGAGATGTAGTTGGTAAGACAGAGTTCCACCGCCGCGGCGTCCACCTCGACGCGCGGGATGTCCTCGGCCACACGGATCTCGACGCCCACCTTGTTGGCCATCTCCCTGAGCTGTCGCGCCGATTCGGTCACGGCGTCCTCCAGCAGCACGTTGTGCTTCTTGCGCGCGCCGTCATCGGTGCGGCTCAATGCCAGCAGGTCATCGAGGACGCCGTGCATGCCGTCTGCGGCGCGGGCGATGATCTCCACGAAGTGATGTCGCTGGTCGGCGTCGATCCACGGCTCCTGGAGCATGCCGACGGCTCCGACCACCGCGGCCATCCCGCCCTTGAGCTCGTGGGAGACCATGCGGTTGAAGCTGCGCAGTCGCTCCTCCCGCTCGTGGACCTCGACCCCGGCCTTGCGCAGATAATGACCCGTGGTGATCTGCTGGATCACGGCAATGGCCCGGAACAGCCGCTGGCCGCAAGCCAGGAGCTCGCCGCGCGTGCACTCCTCGTCCACCGTGTCCACGGTCTGGATCAGGAAGTTGAACAGCACGCCGCCAAGGATTTCGTATTCCTTGAGAATCTCGTTGGCGCTGAACCCCTGAGACAGACGCAGCTCACCCAGCTCCGCGGCCTTGGCGACGACGAGCGTACCGGCGCTGATCTCCTCCGCCGGGTCCTCCATGTAATCCGCGATCCCGTCGACCAGCAGCGGGATGTGGTCCAGGAGGTCCTCCGTCGGAA
>CAYXJH010000585.1:0-1783 GCA_964465415.1 uncultured Gemmatimonadaceae bacterium | reverse complement strand
CGGTCTCACCGGCTCGGTCGCTGCCCGGCCGCCTCACCGGCTCGGTCGCTGCCCGGCCGCTCCAGGGCTGCGCGGTCCCAGCCTCCCAGGTCGGCGGCCGCGGTGTACGTGGAGCGGAGGAAGTCCAGGATGGCGGCCTCCGGGTCCGGCAGCGAGCGCACGGCATCCCATGGAAGCAGGAATTCCCGGAGGTCCGTGTGATAGAACGCGTCGCCCGGCATTACGTCGGCCGCGGCGAACCCCTCGGGCTCGGGGTAGGCGTACGCATAGAACGCGGGCTCCGCGTAGGCGTCGTTTCCGGGCCACCACCCGGCGCTGACCACCTCATGCGAGTAGGCCTCCCGCGTGACCCAGTCCGCCATGTTGGGGATGCCGCCGGGGTGTTCCGGCGCGGTGCGGCCGGAGAAGCGCGTGACGGCCAGGTCGAAGCCGCCCCAGAAGAAGTGGGAGGGGCTGGACTTGCCGATGAACTCGCCGCGGAATCGCTTCAGCACGCGGTCGGCGGCCGCGAGCGCCTGGAAGAACCGGCGAACCTGGTCCCTGTCGTACGCGGCGTGCGTGTGATCCCGGTCGAAGGGTATCGGATCGGCGACCTCGACCGGTCGGCGCCAGATCCTCACGCCGAGACCCAGGGCCTCCAGCTCGGCCATGAGCTCGGCGTGGAAGTCGGCCACGGACATGGGCCGCAGCGCTACCCGGCCCTCGCGGCCGTCCGAAGCCCGGATCCGGACGACATGGTCCAGGAAATCGAAGTCGATCTGGAAGAAGCGGGATCCCAGGGGCATGGACGTGGTGGTAAGGCCCCGGGCGGAGACCTCCAGCACGACGTGCCACCAGTGATTCACGGGCGGAGCCAGCGCCAGCCGGATCTTGCCGACGACCTGTGTCCACATGTGGAGCGTGTCCAGGGTGTCGCGCCATTCGTCGAGCGGGAGGGCTGGCCACGCCGCCGCGTTGTCCTGTTGAATGGCGTCCATCACAGGCTACCTGGGGTGAACGCCGGCTCCGCGCCGTTCCCCGGCTTTGCGTCGCTGGTCCGGATCCTCAGCGCCGTGCCCCAGGGGTCCAGGGTCACGACATCGTCCCGCAATCCGTCGACGGAGTGACCCGCTGCCTCCAGGCTCTCAGCCGCCGCCTCCACGGCGTGGTCCGAGGGCAACAGGAGCTCCCATTCCAATAGCCTCGCCTCGTCGTCTCGGGCCGGCGCCGCGCCGCCGGCCCAGGTGTTGAGACCCAGGTGGTGATGATAGCCGCCCGCCGACAGGAACAGCGCGCCGGGGTAGTTCCAGACGACCTTGTCGAGGCCCAGGGCCTCGTGATAGAACGCAGACGCCCGCTCAAGGTCCCCCACGTGGAGATGCACGTGGCCCATGGTCGTGCCCGCCGGCATGCCGCTCCACGTCCGGTCACCGGCGGTACGGACCAGCCCGGCCATGTCCAGCGGGTCCGTCGCCATGAGCAGCTGGCGGTCCCGGTGACGCCATTCGGCGCGCGGCCGATCGGCGTACACCTCGATCCCCAGGTTGTCGGGATCCCGCAGGTAGAGCGCCTCGCTCACCAGGTGATCGGACGCTCCGGCGCGCTCGCCCAGCTCGGACAGGTGCCGCACGAAGGCGCCCAGCGCGGAACGGTCGGGCAGCAGGATCGCGTAATGGTACAATCCCAGGCGCCCGCGCGATGGCACCGGAGCGGCGCCTGGCTGCTCGTGCAGCTCGATGAGCGCGGCGAGCGCGCCCGGGCCGGCGCCCACACCCGTTCCGGCCTCATCGGCCGGGCCCAGCAC
>CAYXJH010000584.1:0-1784 GCA_964465415.1 uncultured Gemmatimonadaceae bacterium | reverse complement strand
CCCCGAAAGTCGCATCTCGAGTCTCGGGTCCCGAGTCTCGGGTTTCGAGTCTCGGTCTCGGGTCTCGCCTCTCGCGTCTCGCGTGTCCCGCCGTCCCCTATGCGTCCGCGGTCATGCGGGCGCCGATCCCGACCAGCACCTCGCGGATGGGCTCGAGGGTGTCCTCGAGCTGCTCACGGGTGATCACGAGGGGCGGGGCGAGTCGGACGACCTGATCGTGGGTTTCCTTGGCCAAAATACCCCGGTCCTTGAGGGCCTCGCAGTAGGGGCGGGCCAGGCCGGCATCCTTGCGGATCACGACGCCGATCATGAGGCCGCGGCCACGTACCTCCTCCACGACCGGGGACTGCATGGAACGGATCTCGTCCATGTACCAGTCGCCGAGCTCGGCGGCCCGCTCCGGGAGCCGTTGCTCGACGATGACGTCCAGGGCCGCGATCCCCACGGCCGCGGCCAGCGGGTTGCCGCCGAAGGTGGAGCCGTGTGTCCCGGGCGTGAACACGTCCATGATCTCGTGGTCGGCGAGCACGGCCGACACCGGGTAGACACCGCCGCCCAGCGCCTTGCCCACGATGACCATGTCCGGGCGGACGCCTTCCCACTCGCTGGCGAACATCCGGCCGGTGCGGCCCAGGCCGGTCTGGATCTCGTCGGCGATCAGCTTGGCGCCGTGCTCCTCGCAGAGGCGCTTGGCCCCGCGGATGAAGCCGTCCGGCGGTATGACCACGCCGGCCTCGCCCTGGATCGGCTCGACCAGGACGCCCGCCGTCCGATCCGACATCGCCTCGCGCAGGGCGTCCAGGTCCCCATACGGGAGGATCCGGAAGCCGGGCGTCAGCGGGCCGAAGCCCTTGCGGTACAACTCGTCGGACGAGAAGCTGATGATGGTCGTGGTGCGACCGTGGAAGTTCCCGTCGAAGACGAGGATCTCGGCCTGGTCGGTGGGGGTGCCTTTGACGTCATATGCCCACTTGCGAACGGCCTTGATCGCGGTCTCCACAGCCTCGGCGCCTGTGTTCATGGGCAGCGCCTTCTCGTAGCCTGAGATCTCGCAGAGTCGCTTCAGGAACTCGCCCATCCGGTCGTTGTGGAATGCCCTGGATGTCAGCGGCAGGCGCTGGGCCTGGTCGATCAGGGCCTGGACGATCCGGGGGTGGGCGTGGCCCTGGTTGACCGCCGAATACGCGGACAGCATGTCCAGGTAGCGGCGGCCTTCCACGTCCCAGACCCAAACGCCCTCGCCCCGTGTCAGCACCACCGGAAGTGGGTGGTAGTTCCGCGCGCTGTACCGCTCCGCATCCTCCAGATACCGTTCAGTCTCCATGAGCTCGTCTCCAGGGTTGTCACTTGCCACGTCGGTGGTCGGGTCCGCCGGCCGCCCGGCACGTCGACCCGAAGATAACATCCCCGGCGGGCTCGGGCGCGTCGGGGATATCGCCACCCCGTGTGGGGGGTTGTCCCATCCCGAGAGCCTCACCGGCACGTCCGCCGCGGATCTGCTATCTTATGCGTTTGCCCGGCCTGGATGGGCCCAGCCTGTGCGGTGGGCTGGTCCCGGCCGCGAGCATGAACGGGAACATCGAAGCGAAGGACGAATGACCAGGTACGCCGTTCGAACGGGTTGGCTGATGGTGGCGTTGGTGGGTATGGCGTGCGGCTCGCCGCCGGCTCCGGAAGCGCCGGTTCCGGAGGCACCCGCGCCGTCGCCGCCGCCCGCGGACACGGTGGCCGTGGAGCCCACGCCCGAGCCGCCCGTCGGGGTGCCGATCGAGGCACCCGAGCCC
>CAYXJH010000583.1:0-1789 GCA_964465415.1 uncultured Gemmatimonadaceae bacterium | reverse complement strand
TGACGTCGCCGACCTCCAGGAGCCCGTCGTGGAAGACGCCCGCCGCCAGCGCCGCGTCGGCTTGGCCGTGGTCCAGCGCGTCGACGAAGTGACCGACGTCTCCCGCGCCGCCGCTGGCGATGACGGGGACGGGGACGGCCTCGGCCACCCGTCGTGTCAGCTCCAGGTCGAATCCCCGTCGCGCGCCGTCCCGGTGGATCGCGGTCAGCAGGATCTCGCCGGCGCCCAGTTCCGCACAACGGCTGGCCCAGTCCAGCGCGTCCAGCGCCGTCGGGCGCCGTCCTCCGTGGGTGTACACGCGGTAGCCGGACGGCATGGACCGGTCCCGGTCCGCGTCGATGCTCACCACCACGCACTGGGAACCGAACCGTTCGGCGGCTTCGCTCAGCAACGAGGGCTGAGCCACGGCTGCGGTGTTGATCCCGACCTTGTCCGCACCGGCGCGAAGCGCGCGGCTGACGTCCTCCACGCTCCCGATCCCCCCGCCGACGGTCAGCGGGATGAAGAGCTGTTCGGCGGTACGGCGGACGGCGTCCATCATGAACGAGCGATCCTCGATGGAAGCGGAGACGTCGAGGAACACGATCTCGTCGGCACCCTCCGCCTCGTACCGGGCCGCCAGTGCGGCGGGGTCCCCGACGTCGCGGAGGTCACGGAACCGCACGCCCTTGACCACTCGCCCCGCGTCCACATCCAGGCATACGACGATCCGCTTAGCCAGCATCGGGGGCCTCCCACTCCAGCCGCACGCTGCCCTTGGTGCTGAACGTGGCTCCCTCCTCGCGGAGAGCCTGCCCCAACGCCAGGCCCAGGGCCTTGAACGCGGCCTCGACGATGTGGTGGCGGTCCCGGCCGCGGATTACACGAACGTGCAGCGTCCAACCGGCGTGGACGGCCAGGGACCGGAAGAAGTGCTCGTAGAGCCGACTGGGCAGCCGCCCCTCGTAGTGCGGCCGGCCGCCCGCGTCGAGCGCGACCTCCACAAGGGCATCATCCATGGGGATGACCGCGTGGCCGTAGCGGGCGGTCGTGGTCGGCGTCGCGCGGGCGAGCACGGAGCCCAGCGTGATGGCGCTGTCCTCGACCAGGTGATGCCGGAGGTCGCCGCGCCCTTCGACCCGGAGCGGCAGGTCCGCGTAGCGGGCGAGCGTGGTCAGCATGTGGTCCAGGAACGGATCCCCGGTGGCCATATGTCCGGCGTCCGCCTCCAGGGCGACATGGATCCGGGTCTCCCGGGTTTCTCGTGTCAGCGTCGTCATGCGGTCTCCAGTGCAAGTGCCTCGGCCGGTCGGATCCGGCCGGAGTAGAGGGCCATGCCGAGCACGGCGCCCGCGGCGCCGCTCGCGGCGAGGGAAACGAGATCGTCGGCGGAGGCGATCCCTCCGGCGGCAATGAGCGGGTGCCTCGTGGCCCGGACGAGCTGGCGAAACCTCGCCATGTCCGCGCCTGACTCCCGGCCTTCACGGTCCACGTCCGTCGCGAGAACCGCCGCGAGCGGCAGCGGGTCCAGTCGCGCCAGGAACGTGACCGCGTCGGCCCCGGTGGTCTTGGTCCAGCCACGGGTGAGGATTTCTCCTCCCCGGACGTCCGCGGCAAGCACGATCCGGCCGGGGTGCCGCGCGACCACGGTTTCGAGCCAGCGGCGGTCCTCGACCCCCCGGGTCCCGATGACGACGCGATCCGCGCCCAGGTCGAGGATTCGGCGCACCGACTCGTCGTCCCGGATTCCGCCTCCCACCTGGACCAGGGCGCGACCGGCCACGGCGTGTACGACGGCGGCGACGGCCGG
>CAYXJH010000582.1:0-1789 GCA_964465415.1 uncultured Gemmatimonadaceae bacterium | reverse complement strand
GAGTCGCCCGATCCGCAGCTCGCCATGCGCATCACCGAGCGAATCGCACGCGTGTTCATCGAAGAGAACGTGCGGGACAGGGTCGCAGTCGTCGATGGCACGACCCAGTCCATCGATGCCGAGGTCACCCGCGCGTTCCTGCGCCACGCCGGGTACCGCCACCCGAACGCCGTGGCGATCTACGCCGGCGTGCGGCTGCTGCTGGCCGCCGTGTTCGCGGGCGGTGCCGTCGTCATGATGCCCATGCTGGGTATGGCCCCGACAGCGGTGATCTTCGGCGTGGTGTACATGGCCGCGCTGGGCTACATGGTCCCCCTCATCCTGGTGCGCAGCCGGATGCGGCGCAGGCAGAAGGAGATCACCCTGGCACTGGCCGACACGCTGGACCTGCTCGTGGTCTGCGTGGAGGCGGGGCTCGGCCTGAACCAGGCCTTCGTCCGCGTCGCCGACGAGATCCACTCGCTGAGCAAGCTCACGGCCCAGGAGTTCCACCTCCTCAACCTGGAGATCCGGGCGGGCACGCCCCGTGAGGAAGCGCTGCGGAACCTGCACGAGCGCACGGGCGTCGAGGACATCCGCGGGCTCACCATGATGCTGATCCAGGCGGACCGGTTCGGCACATCCATCGCCAACGCGCTCCGGGTCCATTCCGAGACGTTGCGGGACAAGCGGCGTCAGCGGGCGGAGGAGGCGGCGGCCAAGACCACCATCAAGATCATCTTCCCGCTGGTGCTCTGCATCCTGCCGGCGCTGTTCGTGGTGCTGATCGGGCCGGGCATGATGCAGATCCTGGAGGCCTTCCGCGGCCTGGGTTCATGACCACGCTACGCCTGACGAACAGTACGCGGGGGACCGTTCTGGGCACCCGGATCCGGCTGGCGGATGACATCCCCAGCCGGATCCGCGGGTTCCTCTTCCGGCCACCGCCCGCGCACGGCGAAGGCATCCTGCTCAGCCCGTGCAAGGCGGTGCACATGTTCGGCGTGCGCTTCGCCCTGGACGTGGTGTTCATCAGCGAGCAAGGCGGGGTCGTGGCCACGTACCCCGAGCTCAAGCCCTGGCGGCGCAGCGCGATCCACGGCTCGGCGCTACACGCGCTGGAGGTGCCGCCCGGGACCATCCGCGCGACCGGGACCGCCACGGGCGATCAGCTGTCGTGGACCGCGGCCGGAGCCGAGGCGGACGCGGCGGCCGAGGCGCTCATGGACATCGAGCCGGACATCGAGCGGCACATCGAAGCGACAGCGGAGCCCGGGGCGGAGTCGCGCCCCGAGCCGACCAGGAGGCAGGCATGAGCACATTCGGACCGGACGTGGAACGCACGGGCACGGCCGCAAGCAAGCTATTCCACCCGGATCCCGAGGCGGAGCCGGCGGAAGCCGCGACCACGGGCGGAACGCCGGTCAGGAAGGACGGTGACGCCTTGATCGTGGCCCCGCCCGCGCCCCAGACGCTGGAGGAGGCGGGGTTGACCGGGGAGGCGGTGGACGACCTGCTGATGAAGACGCTGTACGTGCAGGGCGTCCAGACGGGCCGGGAGCTGACCACGTCCATCGCGATGCCGCACGCGGTCATCGACGACCGGCTCATGCTGCTCCAGCAGCGGCGCCTGGTCGCGGTGGGTGGCACCACGGGCCCGAACCGGGGCAGCTACCGTTTCGACCTGACGGACGCGGGCCGGGCCCGCGCCCGCGAGGCCATGCAGGCGAGCCAGTACGTGGGCCCCGCGCCCGTGCCGCTGGCCACGTTCGAGGAGTGGATCCGGAAGCAGAGCCTGCGGGATGTGCGC
>CAYXJH010000581.1:0-1809 GCA_964465415.1 uncultured Gemmatimonadaceae bacterium | reverse complement strand
TCTCCGATCAAGCGAAACGCCGCGCTGAAGAACTCAGTGTTGCCGGCCAAGTCGAATTCATCCACGGCGACGCTGCAGGCTACGTAGCCGCCGAAAAGGTCGATGTGATGCGGCCTTGCCGGGCGCCGTCCGAGGTCGGCGTAAGCGACATGGGATGAGCGCTGATTCGCAACCGACGTGGTCGAAAGGAGGGGACAATGACTGGCTCGTTTGGTTCTCCGGCCCCGAACTTTCGGGTCGCGGATCTTGTGACTAGCGTCGCGTACTACACGGATGTGCTCGAGTTCAAGCGGGACTGGGGCGATTCCGGACTCGTTTCGGACTACGGTCTGGTCGTGGCCGGCGTTCACGGCACGATCATGATCTTCACCAGGAACCGGCGGTTCTCGGAGGTCGACCCACGGGAACCGATCCCGGCGTAGAGGAAGCCATGCCCGATTCAACCGATGTACCGTAGCTGCGGCTCCCTGACAATCCGAACGGAACGTACGGAGCCGGACCAAGGACCCGACCGATGATCGAGCACAATGCCGGGTACCCGTACGGGGATTGCCGGAGGCGGCCATGAGGCCTGACGCGGGCGCGCCACCGCCCATGGGCTGGCTCCCGTCCCTCGCCATCTTCGCCGGCGCGGGGATTCTGCTCTACGTGGCGACGCATCTGGTCATTCCGGCACTCGCCGATGCCACGGGTATCGAACCCATCGCCTTCTGGTTCCTGGTCGGCGGGCTCGGGGTCTTCGCTCCGCTGTTGGCCGTCGGCGTCTTCATGCTGCGGCGGGAGGAACCGCCACCGACGCCGTCGCCGTGGCGGGCCCGGCTCCGCTTCCACCGCATGGACCGCGGCGACTGGGCGTGGGCCGTGGGTGCCCTCGTTGTCGTGGCCCTCCTCACAGGAATCGTGCAGGCAATCCTGGGCCTGGTGGCCCCCGGATCGGGAGTTGGCCCGGGGTTCATGACCCTGGAGCCGCTGGGGCCCGGCCGGTACTGGATCCTCGCCGCCTGGCTCCCGTTCTGGATCCTCAACATCATGGGCGAGGAGTTCCTGTGGAGGGGGGTGATGCTGCCGCGGCAGGAAGCGGCGCTCGGCAACCGCGCCTGGCTGGCCAATGCCGTGGGCTGGAGCCTCTTCCATGTCGCATTCGGTTGGCACCTGTTCCTGATGCTTCTGCCCATTCTCGTCGTCCTGCCCTACGTCGTTCAGCGCAGGCGGAATTCGTGGGTCGGGGTGGTGGTCCACGCCGGGTTGAACGGACCGGGGTTCGTGGCGGTGGCCTTTGGCCTGGTGTGATGGCCCCCTGGTCGTCGCGCCGCGGCTTCGCGTGTACGTGAGCGCCCATTCATAGGAGGCCATCATGCGAGGGAGGCTCGTCCTCGGGATCGCAGCCCTGATCGTGGTCGCGGTGGGGGCGGTTGCCGCCACGTACCTGCGCGATACGCGCCGCGCCCATGACCGGGTCCTCGGCAAGGGTGCGGTCATCACCTCTCCCTGACGACGGGCTCCAGCTCTACCACAACGCCGAGTTCGCCGCCGCCACCATTCCGGGCGGCCGTCCGGGACCACATCCTGGCGTATGCCGCCACGACACCGGCGGGACGGCCGTAGCAACGGCAAGGCGGGCCGCCCCCATTGCCGGTCGACAGCCCCGAGCAGCTACATGTCGTCCGCCAGCGTGGTGGTGCCCCGGAGCACGTCCTCGCGCAGGATCCTCAGGACCCTGTCGGGTTCTTCAAAGATCGGGCTGTGGGCCGAGGTGGAGAACGAGTAGAACCCCTTCACCGGAGCGCGCAGCTCCGCGGCGTACGAGCG
>CAYXJH010000580.1:0-1817 GCA_964465415.1 uncultured Gemmatimonadaceae bacterium | reverse complement strand
CAGGGCGGCGAGCACCCCCGGTCGTCGGCGCAGCACGGCAACGAGGCCGGGGTCGGCCTTAGAGCGCAGTCCGGTGGTCAGTGGCAAGCCCGCCGCCCCGAGTCCGTAAAGCTCTTCCCCGCCACCGGTATGAACTCCCAGGTGTACGCATTGTTTTCGAGCACCAGCTTCAATACTCCGTGGGTATCGTTGTTGATGGCCTCGGTGTGGGGTGAGACGTTGCTGATGCCGTATAGACGGGCACCCCCCATTCCCGCGGTGATCTGTCGAATGCCGTTCGCCAGATTGAGCGCCCCGTTCGGCGCCCGTGGCGCGAACCGCTCATACATGTGATCGTGGGCGGAGATCACCAGATCCGCGCCGTAATCGTACAGCGCCTGCCACAGCGCGGTCACGTTCTTGTGTGCGTTGTCACCCCGGCTGGAGCTGAACCGCGGGTGGTGGAAGTAGGCCAGCGTGCACTGCGTCGGGTTCGCCGCCAGCGTGGCCCGCAGCCATTGCTCCTGTTGCGATCCGGCCGCGATGGGAGCCTCGGTGTTCAGTGCGATGACCAGCCAGCTCCCCAGCATGTAGTGGTAGTAGCCGCGGTCCGGGTCTCCGGCGGCCGCGCCGAAGTAATCGTAGTACCCCTGCGCGTTCGGCGTGTTGTATTCGTGGTTGCCCGGCGTCGGACGCGTCCGGTCCCTGTGCCGTCCCCAGGTCGGATGATAACACGCCTCGAATTCGGCGGTAGTACCGTCCGGGTACACGTTGTCTCCCGCCGTGAACACGGTGGCGTTGGGGAACCGGTCCAGGATCGCGGCGGTGGCCTCATCCTGATACGGATGGCCCGTGGCGTCGACGCCGCACCCGGCGATGTCGCCCACCCCGATCAGCATGGTCCTGGAAACCCCGATGCCGCTTACGCTGACGTTGCGCTGCCTGCTGTTGGTCGCGCCCGCGTTGTCGGTCACGGTCAGGGTCGCCGTGTACGTGCCGGGCGCCGGATAGGTGTGGATCGGATTCCTGTTCGTGGCCACGGTGCCGTCGCCGAACGTCCACGCCCAGGACACGACGGTGCCGTCCGGGTCCGTGGACAGATCGCCGAACGTCGCTTCCAGCTGGTCCGTCGTAAACCCGAAGTCGGCGATCGGGGGCTGGTTGCCACTGCCCCAGGACAGCGTTGTGACCCGCAGCCAATCGATCTCGTTGATGGCGGGCCCGCGGCGCATCCAGACGCCAACGAACCCGGCGCCGAGGGGAGAAGAATCGGTGGCCTCCATCGACCAGCTCGCGGGCTCCGGGGCGTTGGCCGCCCAGAGCTTCACGCGCAGGGTGCCTCCTTCTACCCTGAGCCGGTGTCGCACCCACGTGCCGACAGGGAACGGGTTCGACATGGTGGCCAGGACGCTCGACGCCCCACCGTTGTAGCGGGCCAGAGTCCACAGGCCGCTGCCGGAATCCAGCCGGCTCGAGTAGAAGGTCTGGGAACCCGATCCCCGTACGACCAGCGCCATGCTCTCGTTGTACGTGCTGCCGGGGACTACTCGAATGAGCGCTTCGATCTCGACGTCGGCCGGGCTGCCCACTGCATCCCAGCGCAACGCGTGGTAGGCGGTGGTGCTGATCGAGTTGTACAGCACGCGACCGCCCGCGGCTCCCGATCTCGCCTCGACCCGGTAGGAGCTCGACGTGTATGGATAGCTCCAGTCGTGCGGTAGCTGGCCGGTGGCGTACTCGCTGAAATCGGTGTAGCGGGTATCCGGGTCCGGTCCGCCGGCCCCGCTCACGCTCACGGATTGCTCCGCCGTGCCCGTGTCGCCGTCCTTGTCCGTCAC
>CAYXJH010000579.1:0-1818 GCA_964465415.1 uncultured Gemmatimonadaceae bacterium | reverse complement strand
CACGCGGACAGTTGCCGGCATCGACGGCCGGGCCGTCCGCCAGTAGCGCGTGCGTCTGGGTCGGGCCGCCGTTATCGGCCAGCTCGGGCTCGAGTACCACGGTGAAGATCTGCGGCGACGGGATGCTCTGGTCCGTCGGGTCGGAGAAGGGCCCTGCGCACCCGGCCGCGCCGCTCCCCGTCAGGTTGTGGCCGTCGGAGGCGATAACGCCGAGCGCGCCGAGGCTGCAGTCGACCGCCAGGCCCGCGTCCTCGTTGCCCGCAACGATCGAGTTCTGGAAGCGGACCAACGACCCCGTCACCACCACGCCTCCGCCCGAGGTGTTCCGGGTCAGCGTCGAGCTATGCACAACCGCGGAGCCGTTGCCACTGTAAAAGCCACCGCCCGCGACGAAGGCCGTATTCCCGCTCAGCGTGCTGCGCGCCAGCATCACGAAGCCGGTGTTGTAGATCCCACCGCCCCGACCTACGGGAAATCCCTCCGACACGGCGGAGTTGAAGGCGATGGTGCTCTTTTCCACCGTCGCCGGGTGATTCGCGCCGTTGAACAGACCGCCGCCGTCGCCCGTGGCGAGGTTGTGCGCCAGCGTGGTTCGCTTCATGTGCAGCACGCCCTGGTTATAGATGCCGCCGCCCTCGGCCGCCCGATTGTCGCTGACCGAACTGGCCTCGAGCTCGAGCACACCGCCGTTGGCTATTCCGCCGCCCGCGCGGGCCGACCCTCCGGAAACCGTGCTTCCGACGAGTCGCAGGAAGTTCCGGTTGTAGATTCCGCCGCCCAGGGCGGGCATCCCCACCAGTCGACCGCCGGCGATCGTTGTGTTCACCAGCGTGAGGTGGGCTTGCCCCCCCGTGTCGATGACGCCGCCCAGGCCGTCGCCTTCGCCCCTCGTCAGCGTTAGCCCCTCCAGTAGTACTGGCGCGGGCGCGGTGACCAGGAGAACGCGGCTGTTCCACTGCGCATCCACGGTGATCCGCCCGCCGCCCTGGATGGTGATCCCACGCTCGATCTCCAGCTGCTCGCCGGCCAGCGCGATGGTGCCCGCCAGGTTGCTCCGGAACACGATCGTGGCGCCGTCCTCCGCCGTGGCGATCGCGTCGCGCAGCGTGCAGTCGTTCGCCGAGCAGGCGCCGTTGCCGGGGTCCGCGAGCGAGGTGACGACCCGCGTGTTGGCGGCCGGCTTCGCGAACACGGGGTCCCCGGGCCCGGGAGCCGGGCCGGCGACGCTGCCGCCGTCCTGGCAAGCCGCCAGCGTGGTGAACGCGACCAACCAGCAGAGCGAGGGCCAGGGCGGCGAGCGCGGGGGGGACTTCGGACAGCGCATGGTGCACTCCTGTTGGAAGGGGTGAACCGGGAAGCTGATTGTCCCGGCTCTTGTCCCTCCAACGAAGCTGCCCCTTGCACTGCGCCATGCCATGTCCGGCCGGGGTTGAACCGATCCCGGACCACCTCAGGAATTCGGGCTCTTCCGACTTATCCGTGGGTCGCGCGCGCCGGCGGGGCCGGCGGTGGACGAACGCACGATCGCGTCCATCGGCGGGACCTGATGTCGAGTTCGCCACCATATAAGTGGCGAAATGCACACCCGTTCGTAGCGGGCGGCGGACGTTCGTGCAGTTGGCCACCGTGGAGGTGGCAAACTCGACACCGACCCAGGGGTCAGCGGGCCGTTGTGCGTTCTTCCCCCACCCGGGGAGTTGAGCGCAAAGCCCGCGACGAACCCGGCCGCCCGGCGTCCGCGGGCGACCATTCCCGGCGCGCTCAGGTCTCGGCCAGCGGGTCGCCCATGCGGCGGAAGTAGTCCCGCAGCCCGCTCGG
>CAYXJH010000578.1:0-1821 GCA_964465415.1 uncultured Gemmatimonadaceae bacterium | reverse complement strand
GTATCCGGCGGCTAAAACGTGTCACGGCGTCCTGGAGGCGCGAGGCGGCAGGGGTCAGGCCCGTCAGGCCCAGCTCCAGCGAGCGGTGGAGGAGGCGACCCAGGACGCCCTACGGCTGGCGGAGCGGGAAGAAGCGCTGCGCCAGCAGATGGCGGACGCACAGCGGGGTGGAGGATCGCCCGGCGCCCAGCAGGGCGGCAGCCTTCAGGACATGCAGTCCGAACAGGCGGCAGTCCGCCAGGGGCTCGAACAGCTGGGCCGGAACCTGATGGAGGCGACGCGGGAGGCGGGTCCGATGGATCGGGAGGTCGGTCAGGCTCTGGCTCGCGCCATGCTCGACATGGACCGGACGCTGGAAGGGCTCCAGGCCCCCGGGAGGATGCCGGTCCGGGAGGCGGAGCGCACCGTGGAGTCCCTTAACCGCCTGGCCATGGCGCTCCTCGACGAGGACACGCGGAACCGACAACCCGGCAATCCGGCGCTGGACCAGGCGTTACAGCGACTTGCCCAGCTGGCGCGTGAGCAGGCGGCGCTGAACGCCCAGGTCGGCGCGTTCGCGCCGCTCGACATCCCGAGTCGGGCCCAGGAGGATCAGATCCGCAACATGGCGGAAGCCCAGCAAGGGATCGCGCGACGGGCTGGAGAGGTCAGCGGGATGCTCGGTGGCCAGGAGGACGTCCTGGGCCGTGTGGATGAGCTGGCGGTTGAGGCATCCGCAATCGCCCGCCAGATGGAGGGAGGACGGTTGGACCCGGACGTCCGGGCGCGACAGGAGCGCTTGTTCCACCGGCTGCTGGACGCGGGCCGGACCCTGGAACGGGAAGAGTACACGGACGAGCGGGTAGGCGAGGTGGCGTCGAGGCGGGACGCGGTGGAGCCGCCAGCCCTCGATCCGGGTCTGCTCGATTCCGGCTTTCCGTATCCCGGGCCGACGGCCGAGCAGCTCCGGGGCCTTCCCCCCGCCTACAGGCGCCTCGTCCTCGAATACTTCGACCGTCTGAACACCGGCGGCGGAGGGGTCGAAGTCCCCAGGCCGGAAGGAGACCGACCTTGAGAGTACGCCCGGCTCTCGTGCTGGCTTGCGTCCTGGTCGGGCCGCTGCCCGCAGCCTCGGTCGCCCAGGGCACCGATGACGAGATCGTTCTGCTCCGGGACGCGGCGTCGATGGAAGCCGCCGGTCAGCTCGCCGAGTCGGAGGCCGTCCTGGTCAAGGTCCTCGAGCGCCGACCCACATCGACACCTGCCCTACTCGCCCTCGAGCGCGTGCTCCGGCAGCAGGGTCGCGTGGCCGACCTGGTCCCGCCCGTTGAGCAGGCGGTGGCGGAGGAGCCCGGGTCCGCGCTCCTGAACCAGCTCCTGCTGCGCACGTACTCGTGGCTGGATCGGCCAGAGGCGATCGCGGCGGCGGGGGCGGCGTGGATGGGCGCGACGCCCGGCGTGGAGACGCCGTATCGGGAGGTCGGCCGGATCTGGGAGGAGCGGGGCGACTACCAGCGTGCACGGCAGGCCCTGGAGCTGGGACGGGACCGCGTCCCGGCGGAAGACGCGCTTGCCCTGGAGCTGGGCGCGCTGTATGCCGCGCTCGGGGAGCATGGCCTGGCGGAACGGGAGTGGGATCGGGCGATCGGACCACAGGGCGCGGGTGTCAACCAGGTTCGTCGCCATCTTCAGGCGCTGCCGGACGGCGGCGCAGCGGTCATCCCGGGGCTGATAGACGGGTTGGCGCAGCAGCCGACGAGCGCCGGCAGGCTGTCCGCCGCGGTGGACCTGGCCGTGGCGGCCGGCCTCGAGCCGCCTGTCGTTGCGCTGGCGGCGCGGCTC
>CAYXJH010000577.1:0-1822 GCA_964465415.1 uncultured Gemmatimonadaceae bacterium | reverse complement strand
GGTCGGGGTCGCGCTGGCCGTCGCGCTCGGCGCCCCGGCACCTTCGAGCGCCCAGCTGCAGGGTAGCGCCGAGCTGGGCCTGGCCGCCCGGTTCTCCAGCGCCGGCCCAATCGACGATCGCATCCTGAACGCCGAGACCCGCGTGCTCGTGGAGAGGCAGTGGTACGGGGACGGCGGGGAGATGCTCGACATCCGGGCGCTGGGCGTCCAGGGGTTCCGGGGGGACGCCGCGGTCGAGCTCCGGCAGGCATCGTTCTACGTTCCCCTGGGGCGGCACCTGGAGATCACCGCGGGTCGCCAGGTCCTGAGCTGGGGGCCCGCGCAGTTCGAATTCGTCAATGATCGATTCGCGAAGGACTTCGAGTCGTTTTTCGTGGGCCGTGACCTGGAATACCTGAAGGCCCCCAACGACGCGCTGCGGGCCCGGTCGTTCCCGGGCGGCTGGACCCTGGATCTGGTCCTGGCGCCGATCTTCCAACCGGACCGGCTGCCGGATCCTCGCCGGTTCCCGGTCCTGGACCCCGCCACCGGGGCGCCGGTGGCCAACACCGGCTTCCGGCCGGTGTTGCCGGACGAGGACCTCTCGAGCGGCGAGGTGCACCTACGGGTGGACCGTCACCTGGGACGTTGGGAGACGGCGGTGTACGGGTACCGGGGCTTCACGGGGTCGCCGGAGGGGGTCCGCGAGGCGGAAGACGGTCCCGCGCCCTTCCACCCGGCCATGGCCGCCGTGGGTCTCTCCGTCCGGGGTCCCGTCCTGGCCGGCCTGGGTTGGGTCGAGGCGGCCTTCGAGGACATCCGTGAGGACGGGGCCGGGGTGGATCCGCGACTCCCGCCGGACCGCTGGCTCGCGCTCGGCGGCTACCGCTGGAGCCCGACGCCCACCCGAACCTGGACGCTCCAGGCCACCGTCCTGGGCCAGGTCGATGCCGGCCGCCTCCGGGACGCCCTGGCCGCGGCCAACCCCGACGATCCACGGGCGGAGCGCAGCCATTATCGTGTGCAGGGGAACGTGAGCCAGTCCTTCATGGCGGAACGTCTCGAGACGGGGGTCCGGCTCTTATGGGGCATCACCGAGGAAGATGCGCACTGGCGCGTGCGCGTGGGCTACGACGTGAGCGACGACCTGGTCTTCGAGGCCCGCTATCACGGCTTCATCGGTGACCGGCCGGCCACACGCTTCGGCCTCCTGCGGCACCACGATCTCTTCAGCGTGCGGGTCCGCTACCACCTCTGACGGCGACGGAGGACGGCCACGTCCCGTCCTGCCCTCCCTGCCTTGTTCCGCCGCGCGAAAGAGGCTTGCGGCCGGCGCCCTGACCGCACCAGACTATGTGCGGAGTGTCAGCGAAATGGGGGCGAGGTCGCCAATGTGGCGTTCTCGCCCTCTTCTGTGTACGCGCCCGCGTCGCGTCGTCGCGGGCGACTGGCTTTCCAGGTGAAAGAGGAGCGAGAAGAATGCCTAAGATGCGCTGCACAGTCGGTAAGGCGATCGCGTTGTTCATGGTGCCAGCCGTTCTCGGTGCGCAGGACCATGCGCATCATGGTGGCTCTGAGCAGCTGGGCGATGTGGTCTTTCCCACCTCGTGCGATCCCGATGCGCAGCCGCACATGAATCGGGCAGTCGCCATGCTCCACTCGTTCTGGTTCGACGAGGCTCCGGGGGCGTTCGAACAGGCGGCGCAAGCAGATCCGGAGTGTGCGGTGGCGCATTGGGGTGTGGCCATGACCCTCATGGGCAACCCGTTCGCCGGGGCTCCGCCAGCGAACCTGCTCGAGGCGGGCGCCGCGGCTGCGGAACGCGCGGCCGCCCTGGCCGGGC
>CAYXJH010000576.1:0-1830 GCA_964465415.1 uncultured Gemmatimonadaceae bacterium | reverse complement strand
CGGCCCGCAGCCCAACAGTCGCGCCGACCCGCGGCGAGTCAAAGCCGACCCGCCGCCTCGCAGCGCTCCAGCCCCCGTTCCTCCTCGCGCGGCGAGTCGGCGCGTAGCGGCTCCAGCTCCAGAAGCTCGAGCCCCCCCGCACGCTCGGCACGCCCCCGATAACGACGAACGCAGGGAGCCAGGCTCGTCAGACCACTCCGACGACGATCTCCCGCCACCGGCCCTGGCGGAACCGCAGCACGCTGAGCACCGCCCTCGTAATGTGGCCGAGCACGATGGCCAGCCAGATGTCGTGGGGCTCGAGCGTCCCGAACAGGTAGATGAGGGAACACATGCCCAGGGGCACGACGATCTGGGAAACGATGGAGATGTAGAGTGGGCTCTTGGTGTCGCCCGTGCCCTGCAGTCCGCCGGTGTACGTAAGGGCGACGGCGATGAACAGCCCGGAAACGCTCAGGTAGCGCAGCAGCTGTACGCCCAGGTCCACGACGTGGGGCTCGTCCATCCCGAAGATCCCGAGCAGCGGTCTTGGTATGAGGAGGAACAGGAGCCCGATGGCCGTGGCGGTGCCGACCCCGATCCGTGACGCAACCTGCACGGCGCTGGCCGATCGATCCGGCAGCCCAGCACCGAGGTTCTGCCCGGCCACCGCCGCCGCCGCGCCCATGAGCCCGACCGACGTCCAGGTGATCAGGGAAAAGAGCTGGGTGTAGGTCACGGTGAAGGCCGCGTGGGCCGCGGCGCTCTGGGGCAGCGATCCGACGAAGGCCAGCAGCAGCACGCCGCCCACGTTCATCGCCACGCCCTGCACGCCCGTGGGTAGACCGAATCGGAATATGGCCCGGATGATGTCCAGGTCGGGCGCCAGGCTCTTGCCGCGTGGGAATCGCACCACCCAGGAGCCCAGCCACAGGCGGATCAACGCGTACAGCCCGACACCGCCCGTGGCGATCACCGTCCCGATGGCGGCGCCACGGGTGCCGAGACCCGGGATGGGCCCAAGCCCGCGGATGAGGATGACGTTCAGCACCAGGTTCAGCAGGGTCACGACGATGCCCAGGCGGAGCGGGGTGCGGGCGTCGCCGGCGGAGCGGAGCGCGCCACCCAGCATGAAGAAGATGAGCATGCCCGAGCTGAACACGAACATGATACGGAGGTAGGGCAGCGCCTCCGCCTGCACCGCGGGGGTGGCGTTGACCAGGCCGAGCAGGGCAGGCGCCGCCAGGTACCCGACGGGGGCCAGGACGCCCAGGGACAGGCCGATGGCGGTGAGGAAGGCCTGGTAGACGGTCCGGTCGACCAGCTCCGAGTCGTCCGCCCCGGCGAACCGGGCGACCAGCACGCTCATCCCGGTGAAGAGGGACGAGATGAACACGACCACGACCAGAAAGATCTGCCAGCTTACGCCGATGGCCGCGTTCCCGGTGTAGCCGACGTAGTGGCCGACCATGGCGTGGTCTACAATCCCCTGGAGCCCCCCGATGATGCTCTGAAGCATGGTCGGCCACGCGATCATCCAGACCGCCTTCAGGAGTGGACCCTCCACGATGGAGCGGTCGTACCGGGATGGCCTGGCCGGAGCCGCCGGCGCATCGTCCGGCGGCGCTTCGCTGCCTGTCGGGATCTGGGGCTCGGCCACGGTCGCTCGGCGGAAGGAGGACGGAGCACGGAAGATGTCGCATCCGATGCGAATTGGACAACCGGTGCCTGAACGGCGCATCTTGCCGCATGACCGACCGCCGTACATTCCTCCGGACCCTGGGGCTGGTAGCTGCGGCGCCGCTCATGACCGCGGCCCCGCTCACCGCGTGTGCGACCGCTCCGTCCGCC
>CAYXJH010000575.1:0-1830 GCA_964465415.1 uncultured Gemmatimonadaceae bacterium | reverse complement strand
GTCCCTACGTGTCGAAGTACAGCTTCACCTCGTACGGGTGCGGTCGGATCCGGATGGCCTGGGCGTCCCGCTCGCGCTTGGTCTGGATCCAGCGCTCGATCAGCTCGGCGCTGAAGACGTCGCCCTCCAGGAGGAAGGCGTGGTCCGCGGCGAGGGCGGTGAGGGCCTCGTCGAGGGTGGTCGGCAGCTGCCCGATCGCGGCGGCGCGGTCCGGCGGCAGGGAGAAGATGTCGTCGTCGATGGGGCCGAATTCGTGCTCGGTGGGATCGATCTTCCGGCGGATACCGTCGATACCCGCCATGAGCTGGGCGGCCATGGACAGGTAGAGGTTGCCGGTGGCGTCGGGCGGGCGGAACTCCATGCGGACGGCGTCGGGGCTCGTCGCATACTTGGGGATCCGGACGGCCGCGCTGCGGTTGGCGAGCGAGAAGAACGTGCGGACGGGCGCCTCGAACCCGGGGACGAGGCGGCGGTACGAGTTGGTGCTCGGATTGGTGAGACCGAGCAGCGCTGGGGCGTGGAGCAGCAGGCCGCCGATGTACCAGCGGGCGGTGTCGCTCAGCAGGCCATAGCCGTCCGGGTCGTAGAACAGGTTCTCGCCATCCCGGAACAGGTGCTGGTGGAAGTGCATCCCGCTGCCCGCCTCGCCGAACAGCGGCTTGGGCATGAACGTCGCCGTCTGCCCGCGCCGGTCGGCCACCATCTTGGCCACGTACTTGATGATCATGCCGTGGTCGCCGGCGACGACCGGCCCCGACAGCGCGATCTCCAGCTCCACCTGGCCGGGCCCGCCCACCTCGTGGTGGTGGTACTTCACCGCCACGCCCATCGCCTCGGCGTGCAGTGAGATCTCCGACCGCAGATCGTGGAGCCGGTCGGTGGGCGGGATCGCATGATAGCCACCATGGATCGGGATCACATGCCCATGGCCCGGGTTGGACGCGGACCACTCCGCTTCCCTCGACTCGACTCGATACGAGGCCCGGTTGATCCCGTTGTCGAAGCTGACCTGGTCGAACACGTAGAACTCGAACTCGGGCCCCCAGCGGCTGGCATCCGCGACGCCCGTATCCCTCAGGAACGCCTCCGCCCGCGCCGCGATGTTGCGCGGATCATGGGGGAACGGCTCCTTCGTGTCCGCCTCCAGCGTCGAGCAGATGAAGCCCAGCGTCGCCACCTCATGGAACGGGTCCGGTGCCCCCGTGCCCAGGTCCGGCCGCAGGACCATGTCCCCCGAGTTGACCGTCCGGAAGCCGACCGAAGACCCGTCGAAGCCCAGACCCTCGTCGTACACCGCACGGTCGAACTGCGTGGCCGGAACGGTCACGTGATGCCACCGTCCCCACAGATCGACGAACTTGAGGTCGACCATCCGGATCCCGTGCTCCTCGATATGGCGGCGTACCTCGTCGAAATCGCTGAACATCGTGTCACCCCCCCCGGCCGGTTCGCCCGACGTTGCATGGCACCGAGTATCGCTCGCCGGGAAGCTGGGCCACGAACCGCCGGCCCGCTGTCGGGAAAAACCCGAAACGCGAGACGCGAGACGCGAGACGCGAGACGCGAGACGCGAGACGCGAGACGCGAGACGCGGGACCCGAGACCCGAGATGGGACTTCTGCAGGTTTCCAGGTTGTCGGACGAGGCTGCCTGGGTGGTCAACTTCACCCACTTCCTTCGCGCCGATCCGGCCTCGGTGGACGTCGCTACGCACCGGCGCCGCCCACCGCGCCCCATTAAAGGCTCCGGGCCTGCGCGTCAGCGGTTTCGGGTCTCGGTTTCGGGTCTCGGTTTCGGGTCTCGGTTTCGGGTCTCGGTTTCGGGTCTCGG
>CAYXJH010000574.1:0-1831 GCA_964465415.1 uncultured Gemmatimonadaceae bacterium | reverse complement strand
CGAGACGCGAGACGCGAGACGCGAGACGCGAGACACGAGACGCGAGACACGAGACACGAGACACGACCGTAGTTCGTAGTTCGTAGTTCGTAGTTCGTGAGGTCGGCCTCCTCCGACTTCTCCGTGGGTCGCGCGCGCGAGCCGGTCGCCAGAAGGGCTGGGGGCACTCGCTCGGCGGCGGATCGTCCGCCGCGGGCACCATAGGGCGGGGCAACGGTGCAGTGGGGTTGGCGGTGGAAAAACGCACGATCGCGCCCGTCGGCGGGACCGGATGTCGAGTTTGCCACCATAGGGGTGGCTAAGTGCACCCCCGTTCGGGGCGGCGGCGGACGTTCGTGCAGTTGGCCACCGTGGAGGTGGCAAACTCGACATCGACCCTGCGGTCACCGGGTTGTCGTGCGTTTTCCCCAGCTGCGGACGCACGGGAAACCCGGAAAAGCCCAGTTTGGAGTGTTACATGCCTGAACCAGAGAACGCCGCCGTTCCTGCCTCGCCGCTCATCATCCTGTCCCGCGGCGGGGAGTCCGTGGACTTCGGCGGGCTGGGCGTCGAGTGGAAGCTGGACGGTGCGGAGTCGGATGGTCGGTTCAGTATCGTTCACCATCCCCTCGCGCCCCGGGCCCTTGCCGCGCCGCTCCACTATCACCACAAGGAGGACGAGTACTCCTATGTCCTGGAGGGAACGCTGGGCGCCATGCTCGGGGAGGCCGTGGTGACGGCCGGGCCCGGGACGTGGGTGAAGAAGCCCCGCCGCCAGTGGCACACCTTCTGGAATGCGGGAGACACGCCGTGCCGCATTATCGAGGTGATCTCGCCGGCCGGGTTCGAGGACTACTTCCGGGAGGTGGCGGCGGCGCTGGGTGACCTGGACGCGCTGGTCGCCATCAGCGCCCGGTACTCGCTGGACATGGACCTGGGAAGCATTCCCGGCCTGTGCGAGCGTTTCGGACTCACCTGGCCGGAGATGTGAACTCCTCCCACGCCGCGATTGCGACGACGCCTGGGCGGGATTGACCACGCCCGGCGTGGCAAAGTCCTCCCGCGCCGCGCTCCGGGCGGTACGTGGGTGGAATTGACCACGTAGAACGCGGCACCGTCCAGAGCATTGCGTCGCGGCTCGGCCCGGGGTACCGTCGCGTGACGGTGTGACGATTTGATCCTCCGGAACCCGACCCAGCATCGTGACGACACCCCTGTTGATCCGAGGCATTGGCTGTTTAGCGGCCGCGCTCGTCGCCGTGGCCGTCCACCCAACGGCGCTTCCCGCGCACCAGCTTCTACGCGCAACCGCCCCCGCCGAGGGCGATACCGTGACGGCGGTCCCGGAGGATGTTCGGTTGACGTTCTCCGAGCCGGTCCGCCTGGAATTCACCGAGGTGGTGGTGCAGGGTCCGGACGGGGCACTGGTGCTGGGCTCGCTGCGTCGCTCCGCGGACAATCCTCGCGTCCTGGTCGCGCCGGTGGAGGGCGACTGGCATGCCGGCGCGTTCACGATCCGCTGGACGACGGTGGGCTCGGATGGCCACCGGACGGATGGGACGGTGACGTTCGTGGTGGCGGAGGATGCCGATGGGCTACCCGAGCCGGAGCCTGATCCGCCGGTCGATGCGGACCCGGATCGGGTGGACGCCGCGCCCCCGCCCCATCACGATCCCCGGCTGTTCCCGGAGACGCCCGCCTTCGGGCCCCAGTCCGCTCGGTACGCGGCGATCCGGGCGCTCCTGTTCGTGGCATTGGTGGCCATGCTTGGCGCGGTGGCGCTGCGGTGGGTCGTGCTGCCCATGACGGCGCAGCGGAGCCCCGGGGCCGCCGCGGACCTCCGGTCCGGGAT
>CAYXJH010000573.1:0-1843 GCA_964465415.1 uncultured Gemmatimonadaceae bacterium | reverse complement strand
CGGCGGCGCGGGTACCGAGGCTCCCGCCGAGGTCGGCGGTCGTGGCGCCCTCCCCGACCGCGCTGGCCACGGCTTCCTCGATCCGACGCGCGGCATCGGGGTGGCCCAGGTAATTGAGCATCAAGCCGGCCGTCAGGACGGCCGCGATGGGGTTGGCGCGATCGGTGCCGGCGATGTCCGGGGCGGAGCCATGGACAGGCTCGAACAGTCCGATCCGGCCCGGGTGCACGTTGGCGGAGGGGACCAGGCCCAACCCGCCCACCAGCGCCGCGGCCAGGTCACTGATGATGTCACCGAACAGGTTGGCAGTGACGATGACCTGGTACCGTGCCGGGTTCAGGATCATGTCGGTGGCAAGCGCGTCCACATACATGGTCCGTGTCGGGACGTCCGGGTAGGCGGCGGAAACGTCCCGGAAGCATCGACGCCACAGCTGGCCGGCATGCCGGAGCGCGTTCGCCTTGTCCGCGAGCGTGACGCTCGTACCCGTACGGTGCGCGTGATCGAAGGCGGCGCGTATGATCCGCTCTACGCCGCGGGCGGTGTTGATGTCCTCTTCGATGGCGAGCTCGTCCGCCGTGCCCGGCTTGAACACGCCGCCCATGCCCGCATACGCGCCTTCCGTGTTCTCGCGGAAGATGACCATGTTCACGTCGTCGACGCCGACGTCCCGGAGCGGGGAGTGGGTGGCGGCCAGGAGGCGAACGGGTCGCATGTTGACGAAGAGGTCCAGCTTGAACCGGAGGCCGAGAAGGATGTCCCGGGCATGCTCGTTGCCCGGAACCCGCGGATCCCCCAGGGCACCGAGGAGGATGGCGTCGTACTCGCTGCCCAGCTCGTCGATCTGCGCGTCGGTGATGGTGGCGCCGGTCTCCAGATACAGGCGTGCGCCCAGGTCCCACTCCACCAGCTCCAGTCCAAGATCCATGGCGGCATCGAGCCGCCGCAGGACCTTCACCGCCTGCTGAATGACTTCGGTGCCGATCCCGTCGCCGGGCAACACCGCGATGCGGGGCACCCGGCTCAGCCGTCCGGTCCCACGACGATCAGCCCGTGGGCCCCGTGGGAGCGACAGAGGAAGGGGTAGCGCCCGGGCGGCGCGCCTTCGAGGACGACGACCCACGCTCCGCCCCGGTTGACCAGCGGAGGGCCCCTCAGCTGGTTCGTATCCTCCAGGTACTGCCGTATGGTGGGCTCGATCCGGTCGACGTCGAAGGCGATGGCGTGGGTCCGGTGATCCTCGATCGTGAACCGGATCGCGTCACCGGTCGCCGCAGCGATCCGGACCGGAGCGATGGAATCCACGGCGCCCGCGCCGCCGACCGTCACGTCGTGGAGCGCCGTCCCCCGCTCGAGCTGGACCTCCGCGGTATCCAGTCGAACCGTGGGGCTGGTCTCGACGGCTTCGCAACCGATCAGCAACAGTCCGAAGAACAAGACGCCGGAGCGCATTGCGGCGCGCCCCGGCGTCATCCGTGTGAGCAACCTGTGATCCTAGTTCAGGGCCAGGATGTAGGCCGCTAGTGCGTGGATCTGGTCGTCCGTCAGCCGTGCCCCGCCCATCGGCGGCATCGGAGCCGGATACTGGACAGGCTGCGCCACGCCGGAGCGGATCACCGCCATGATCCCCTCCATGGTCGGGGCCTCGACGTTCAGCCACTCGCCGTCGGTCATGTCCGGCGCCAGCGCGGTCCCGGTGGCGTTCGGGCCATGGCAGGCGTGGCAGCCACCCTGCCCCGTGAAGAGCCGGCGACCTTCCTCGAAGTCCTCCTGCGTCACGCCCTCCGGCAGGTCGGCCGGGGCAGCGGGCTGGGCCGTGGGCTGCTGAGCGGGCGGCGCCGGA
>CAYXJH010000572.1:0-1847 GCA_964465415.1 uncultured Gemmatimonadaceae bacterium | reverse complement strand
AGTGGACGCGCTGCCGAAGACCGAACGCCCGATCGTCGCCTTCGACCCGGCCGGAGCGCCTCTGGCGGAGCTGCCGCTGCCGCCCGGGGCGATCCTCGTCTTCGGCTCGGAGCGAACCGGTATAGGCGAGGTGCTGCTGGACCGGGCTTCCCTGCGCGTCGCGATCCCGATGCGCCAAGGCGTATCGAGTCTGAACCTGGCCACGGCGGTAGCCGTGGCGCTGTATCACGGCCACGGCCATGCCCACCGTCTGGGCCGCTGAGCGCAACCTTTCGGGGTTGCCGCCCATCCAAAGGCGGGAAGGCTCACGTCAGACACGGGAGGACCGCCATGAGGCAATGGCTCGCGCTGACAGGTACCCTGTTCGGGGTCACCGCGTGCGGCGGTGGCGGCGGGCACGAGTCGCTGAGCGTCGAGCGGGATACAATTGGCGACACGGTGGTCGTGCGGACGGTGGCGGGCAGCGCCTGGGGCGCACCTCGGACCCTCGAGCCCGAGCTCAGAATCGGGGCGATGGACGGCGAGGATTACGAGATGTTCGGCCAGGTCCGTTCGCTGGCCGTTGGCGGTGACGGCTCGATCTACATCATGGACGGCCAGGTGCCTGCGCTCCGCAAGTACGCGGGGGACGGGCGATTTATCGCCACGTTCGGGCGAGCCGGCGGTGGGCCGGGCGAGTACCAGCAGCCGGACGGCGGTCTCGTCGTCCTGCCGGATGGCCGGGTGGTCCTGCGGGACCCGGGCAACGCCCGCCTCCAGGTATATTCCCCGTCCGGCGAGCCTGTGGCCACGTGGCCGATCCGGGGCGGCTTCAACACATCGAGTCCCATGGTCGCGGACACGGCGGGCCGGGTCCACACGCAGATCCTCCTGGACGCGACCGCGGCAGTGACCGAGTGGCGCATGGGCATGGTGGCGTACGACCTGGAGACCGGCGAGCCCGTGGACACCCTGGCGGCGCCGGCCTGGGACTACGAAGCGCCCCGGCTGGTTGCGCAACAATCCGGTGACGGCGGCACGAGCACCAGCGTGAACGCCGTGCCGTTCAGCCCGGCACCATCGTGGACGTTCAGCCCGTTCGGCTGGATGGTGGGTGCCCTTTCCACCCGGTACGCTATCGACCAGTACCTCGCGGACGGTACGGTCCTCCGGATCGAGCGGACGTACGATCCGGTCGCGGTCCAGGGTCCGGAGAAATCGAACCGGGAGGAGCAGACGCGGTGGAGCATGCGGCGGACGCAACCGGACTGGCGCTGGAACGGACCGGCCATCCCCGACTTCAAACCCCCCTTCCAGCGGGTCTTTGCCGGCGTGGACGGCCGGATCTGGGTTCACCTCCATCGGCCGGGCGAACCGGTGCCCGCGGACGAGATCGACGAGCCGCGCGGGCCGGATGCCCGGCCACCAACCCGGTGGCGGGAGCCGGTCGCATTCGACGTCTTCGAGCCGGATGGCACATACCTGGGGCTCGTCCGGGCACCCACCGGGTTCTCCACATCGCCCACCCCCGTGTTCGATGGTGACCGGGTCTGGGCCGTGGTCCGGGACGAGATGGACGTGCCGTACGTGGTCCGGTTCCGGATCGCCCTGGCTTCCTGACCCAACCGGCTCAGGCGCTCAGCCGCCGGGCGGGCGGGGCGGCGGGGGTGTGGAACCACGGGTCCGCCGGGCGGCCGCCCGCGTCCTCGTACGCCCGGCGCCACCGGTCCAAAAAGTCGGGAGCCTCGGCGACGGGGGTGAGCGCCCAGACCGCGCCACCGAAGCCTGCGCCGAACGCGGACGCCGCGACCGCGCCGAGGCGCCGGGCCTCCGCCGTCAACCAGACGGTCTCGGGGACCTGGTTCCCG
>CAYXJH010000571.1:0-1849 GCA_964465415.1 uncultured Gemmatimonadaceae bacterium | reverse complement strand
TCGCGCGTGATGGTGTCGGGCCGGGTCAGCGTCAAGGGACCAGGCCCGGCCATGGCGCCCCTGAACGGATCGAGGCGGGCCAGGCTGTCGGCGGACAGCTCGTCGAAGCGCGCCATGTCGTACGCCCCGGCGGGCGCCACCGGCAGCAGGAAGTCGGGGATAGGCAGCCGTGCTCGTCGGGTGGCAGTGAACTCCCCGTCGCCTTCCGGGTCCCAGCTTTCCCGATCAATGATCCCGTCGCCATCCAGGTCGAACAGGTGTTTGCGAACGGTGCCCCCGAAGTCCAGGGCGATCACCTGTGCGCCCCCCTCCGCGCGCCAGACCGAGCTGACCATCTCGAGAGGCGCCTCGGGCTCGCCGCACCGGACCTCGCGCGTGCCGACGTGCTGGAGTGGGCCCAGGTCGGGGTGCGCCAGCGCCACATCCGTCTCCGTGGGAAACGACGGAGGCGGATCGGGCATGGGAACGTCCAGCCACGACGTGTCGAGCCGGAGCACGATCGTCCCGGTCTGCCGTGTACGGAGGTCCGCCCCTTCGAAGGAGTACAGGACCCGGACCTCGCGCATCGCGGCCAGCGATGGCTGCGGTGCGGCGATGAATTCGGGGATCGAGTCTGCCAGGGCGACGCAGTAGTACCGGGGCACGATGGCCTCCAGCCAGAGCGTCTCGAAAGCTGGCAGGAGGGTGGGGATCCGATCGGGCTCGACGGTCCCGAGCCGTGGATCGAGGGTGTACGCGATCAGGGGAGAGGTCGGATCGAGCGCGCCATCCATTTGCTCACCTCCTGGCCCGATCAGCCGGAACCGGAGCGGCATGCTGAGCACGAGCCGCTCGGGGCGGGCCTCGCCGAACCCCTGGTTGCGCACGCCGAGAACCAGCGGGAACCGGACGACGGCGTCTGTCGTCACCGTGGCCGTATCGCCCCAGTCCTCCGGGACGTTCAACGTGTCATCGAACTGGCCGTCCGGTCCGAAGACCAGTAGCTCCAGGTGCGGCTGGGGCGAGCCCCAGCGGACAACCGTCGCGGCGATGACCACGAGCCCCACCACCAGGAGCGGAACGATCCAGCGGCGGTCCAGCGTCGGTGACAATCGCGAGACTACGTGACGCATGGCATCAACCGTAGGTCAGGCCGCTGCCTGTGTTGAACAGGACGACTTCCTCTCCGCCGTGGAGCAGCCCGCGCTCGAGCAGCACCGGGATGGCGGCCGCCGTGGCCCCGCCCTCCACCGCGGCGTAGACGCCCGTGTGGCGCCCGATCATCGCGACGCAGTCCGCCATGGCTTCGTCATCGACGGCGACGGCCGCGCCGCCGGAGCAGCGGATGGCATCCAGGATCAGCGTATCCCCGATCGCCCGTGGCACCCGGAGCCCCCACGCCGACGTATGTGCGTCCTGCCACGGGTCTGCGGTGTCCGTCCCGTCCTCCCACGCACGCACGATGGGCGCGCAGCCGGTGGCCTGGACCGAGATCATGCGCGGCCGCCCGGACCCGATCCAGCCCAGCTCCTCCATCTCGTCGAACGCCTTCCACATGCCGACCAGCCCGGTCCCGCCCCCCGTCGGGTAGACGATCACGTCCGGCAGTCGCCCCAGCTGCTCGACCAGCTCGTATCCCATCGTCTTCTTCCCCTCGACCCGGTACGGCTCCTTCAACGTAGACAGGTCGAACCAACCGTGGCGGGTGGCACCCTCCGCAATGACGGCGCCCGCGTCCGTGATCAGCCCGTCCACGAGCTGCACGTCGGCCCCAAGCGCCCGCGTCTCGGCGACGATCGTGTCCGGCGTGTCCCGTGGCAGCGCAACGTGAACCGTCAGGCCGGCGGCCGCGCCGTAGGCCGCGGCGGCG
>CAYXJH010000570.1:0-1850 GCA_964465415.1 uncultured Gemmatimonadaceae bacterium | reverse complement strand
TCCCGGTCCAGAGCGAGGCTCGACATGCCGCACAGCCCGCCGGCAAAGCAACCCGGAGCCCTCATCCGCACGGTGCTGATCGGCACCCAAAAAGGCTTGTTCATCTCGCGACGCCGCGCGGGACGGTGGGAACTCGACGGCCCCCACATCGCCGGTTACGAGATCATGCACACCTGCCCCGTGGCCGGGAGTGCTGGCAGCCCACCACTCATCTACGCTGCCGCGCGCCATCCCATCTGGGGGGCGCACCTGTATCGCAGCGACGATGGCGGTGGGCGGTGGGAGCCCTTGCCACAAGCGCCCCAGCATCCGCCGGGACGCCACCCCGAGGCGCTCAAGGCTGTCTGGGGCCTCGCCCAGGCAGCAGACGGGCGGCTTTACGCGGGCATCGATCCGGCCGGGCTGTTCTGCAGCGACGACCAGGCGGCATCGTGGCGTCCGGTGGAGGCCCTCAACGAGCACCCCACCCGGGAGGAGCACTGGGAACCGGCACGTGGTGGCTACTCGGTGCATTCCATCCAGCCGCACCCGCACGATCCGGACCGGCTGTGGGTGGCGGTCTCGGCAGGCGGCGTCTTTCGCAGCGAGGATCGGGGCCAGAGCTGGGCACCCTGCAACCGCGGGATCCCGGCCAGCAACCTGCCCAACCCCGAGCCGATCGCCGGCCATAATATCCATCGCCTGGTGATGCATCCCCGCCGGCCGGAGCGCCTGTACCGGCAGTGCTACCACGGCACATGGCGCAGCGACGACGGCGGGCGGAGCTGGACCGACATTACCGGGGGCCTGCCGGGCGACTTCGGCTATGCGATCACCATCGATCCCCACGATCCGGACGGCGTGTTCCAGATTCCGGAGTCCGATGCGAACCTGCGTTCAGTGGTGGACGGGCGGCTGCGCGTCTACCGCAGCCGGGACGCCGGTCAGACCTGGATGGATACCAGCGAGGGCCTGCCGCAGCAAGACGCCTGGGTCACGGTACTTCGCGAGGCGCTGGATACCGACCAGGCGCAGCCCTGCGGCGTATATTTCGGGACTTCCAGCGGCCACGTATTCGCCAGCCTCGACGCCGGCGAAAGCTGGCAGCGCATCGCCGAATTCCTGCCACGCGTGCTTTCGGTGCGCGTGCTTCTGAGGCCGTCATGAACGGCCTGCCGCGCGAACTGAGGCGCGATACCGGTCGTTCGAGCACCGTCCCGCCACGCTGCCTGCACATTCGGCTGCCGAGGCCCTGGCGGGACGAAATCCTGCACCGCAGTCTCCACGGCCTCCCGAACGAAGCCTGTGGCCTGCTACTCGGCCACCGGGAGGATCCGCGGGCAGATATTCTGCAGGTCTGGCCGGCGGCCAATCTCCTGGCGCGCGTCGATGGTTACGAAATCCCTCCCGAGACCGTGCTCGAGGCCGATCGGGCGGCCCGCGAGGCCGGCCAGCTCTTGCTCGGCGCATGGCACTCCCATCCCGGCGGTGCGGCAGTCCCCTCTGCAACGGATCGCGCCGAAGCCTGGCCGGACTGGTGCTACCTGATCGTCGGCCTGGCGGACGCGGGCGCGCCGGAACTGCGTGCCTGGCGCCTGCTTGACGAAAACTTCGTCGAGGACGAACTTAAGATCACATGAGCAAGATCACCGTGCTGATTCCCCCGCCGCTACGCCCCTTCGCCGACGGCGCAGCCGAGCTGGCAATCGAAGCGAACACGGTTGGCGAAGCGCTCGAGCAGATCGGCGCGCAGCGCCCAATCCTGCTGGCCAGGGTCCTCACCCCGGAAGGGGAGCTTCGGCCTTACGTCAATGTGTTCGTCGGCGAGCGGAATGTGCGCCGCCTGGACGGGCTGCAGACCCCGGTGGCTG
>CAYXJH010000569.1:0-1862 GCA_964465415.1 uncultured Gemmatimonadaceae bacterium | reverse complement strand
ACCATCAGGACCCAGCCCACCACGGCGAACCGCAGTCCCCTGCCCCACCAGCGGGCGTCCCACGCGCCCGACACCCAGCCGTAGACCCACCCCCAGAGCACTCCGATCACCCCGAGCGCCAGCGGCAGAAGCCACGGCGCCTCCGCCACCCGCGGCAGCGGGTCGGCCGTGAAGGCGGCCAGCATCTTGGCGCTCTGGAGACCCGGGTCCGCGAGGATCGCCTGGGCAGGCCCGAAGAACAGCAGCACGCCCACCAACCAGGCGGCGCCACCGGCCAGGCCGGCCAGCGCCCCACGCATCAAGGTCGATCCCATGGGTGGGCAACCTAGTGGAGTGTTTCCCGGATATCCATGGCGTTCGGGCCCGCCGCACCTCTCGATCCCACTTGTTATACTGTGTGGCACATACTATTATGACTTCATGAATAATAGACAGCCACCAGGCCCCGACCCGGCCGAAGCCATCGAACGACTCGGTCTCGAACTACGACGAGGCGTCATCGTCCTCGCGACGTTGAGCCAGCTCGACGAGCCCGGGTATGGCTACGAGCTGCAGCAGCGGCTGGCGGCGCGTGGACTGGACATCGAGCAGGGCACACTCTACCCGCTCCTTCGCCGGCTGCAGGAGCAGGGGCTGCTCGAGGAGGAATGGGTCGTTGAAGGCTCACGGCCGCGGAAGTACTACCGGCTGGCTGACGCAGGCAGGCAGGCTCGCGAGACACTGCGCGCACAATGGGACGACCTGACAGCGGTGCTGAACGCACTGCTGGCCACGACTGGAGGGACGCGTGACGATGATTGACCGGTACGTTGCGGCAGTGGGGGAGCAGTTGCACCCGTCCCGCCGTGACGCTGTTGAAGCGGAACTCCGGGCGAACATTCTCGATGCGTTGGAGGCTCGCGGCGGGTCGTCGCACAACGAGGAGGATGTCGTGGCGGTGCTCGAGCAACTCGGTAGCCCGGCTCGCATGGCGGCCGAGTACGAGCCCGATCGTGGCCTGCTCGTGGGGCGCCAATGGCTTCCTCATATGCGGCGAACAGCGGCGTACCTGTTTGCGGCCGTCCTGACCTGCGGCGCGCTGTTCTATGGCGTCGGCCTGCTGCTCGGTGGCCTTATCGAATTCCGGGCAGGTACCCTGCTGGCGACGACGCTGTCGGTGATGCTACGGGCAGTGATCGGAGGGGCGGTCGTCTTCGTGGGAGTGTTCGCATGGCTGCAGCGCAGCGCCGTGCATCCGCCCCCGGTGCCAGCGGCGCAAGAGTGGGATCCCCGCTCGTTCGCTCGGCGGCCTCCTGGGCGGCGCACGGCCCGCTTCGATTCCGCGATCGCGCTCGTGGCCCTGACTGTGGTCATGCTGGTCCTCGACGGGGTCGGCCGGACGGCGCGCGACGTGGCGCCGCAGATCGCGGCGCCCCTCCAGCCGCTGGCTGGCGACGTCGTATTCGCGGTCTACGCCCTGCAGGTCGCCATCATCCTGTCATTTGCCGCGCATGTGGGCCTGATGGTGAAGGGCCGCCGGATGCCGTGGGCAAGCGTGCTCCGGTCCGCAGCGGACGCGGTCGCCGTGGTCGTGTTCACAACCGTTGCGTTCCGGCTCGTGCCCTATCGCGCCGCCTTGGTCGAGGCGGGTGCGTCCCACACGTTCATTGACTTGCTCATCGCGAACGCGTTCGTCGTCGCCGTCGTCATAGCCGTCCTGGTGGTGGTGACATGGCGCAGCGAATGGCGCGGAGCACTGAGCAAGAAGCCGACGCCGCGTTCTACGATCGGAACCTGACAGCGGATGCCATACTCACTGCCCGCCCGGGAGGGACGCCCATGAACGCGCCGACGCCGCCGCGCCCCGCCGCCGCCCGCTCTGG
>CAYXJH010000568.1:0-1864 GCA_964465415.1 uncultured Gemmatimonadaceae bacterium | reverse complement strand
CGCGGGCCGCGCCGTGGCGGACAGGCCGATCCGCTGCGGGTCCCGGTCCGCCAGCACCGAGAGCCGCTCCAGGGACAGCGCCATATGCGCGCCCCGCTTGGTCGCCGCCACGGCGTGTATCTCGTCCACGATCACCCATTGCACCGTGCGGAGCGTCTCCCGCGCCGCCGAGCCGAGCAGCAGGAAGAGCGACTCGGGCGTGGTCACCATGATCTCGCCCGGGTCCCGCACCTGCCGGCGCCGGTCCGTCGACGGCGTGTCTCCGGTCCGAACGTCCACCCTCGGCACCCGGAATGCCTCGCCCGTCGCGCCGGCCGCCCGGGCGATGCCGGCCAGCGGCGTGCGGAGGTTCCGCTCGATGTCGTAGACCAGCGCCTTGAGCGGCGAGACGTAGAGGACCCGGGCGCCTGGATCGGCGTCCGGCTCCAGTCTACCGACCCGGTCCAGGGCGTAGAGGAACGCAGCCAGCGTCTTGCCGCTGCCCGTGGGGGCGATCAGAAGGGTGTGGTCCCCGGCGGCGATTCGTTCCCAGCCCAGCCGCTGGACCTCCGTTGCCGCGTCGAACGCGCCGCTGAACCAGCGCCGGGTCGGCGCGGTGAAGAGGTTCACGAAGGTTCGACGACGTTGGGAATCATATCGAAGAGTAACCACTGGCGCGTACACGACAACCCTGTGCCTTCCTGCGATTTGACGCCGGGACGCTGGCGCGGGATTTTCGTTCGGCAACGGATTTTCACCGACCCGCAACCCAATGACTCCAAGCCTGTCGATTCGGCCCTCCCCCCGCCCCCTCCCCAAGCCCGGCGCTCGGGGCGCCTCCGTCATGGCCTTCGCCTGTCTGGTCCTCCTCGCCCTGGCCCCACGCACCCCGGCCGCCGCCCAGGCGCCGGGCTACACGGTTGGGGAATGGCGCCAGGTGGAGACGGAGCATTTCCTCTTCCTGTACCCGAACGAGCTGGCCGACTGGGCGCTGGACATGGCGCGGCGGATGGAAGGGATCCATGGGGCGGTTGCCCCGATGGTCGGCTTCGCGCCGGAGGACCGTGTGACGGTCCTGGTGGATGACCCGTTCAACGTGTCGAACGGGTCCATGAGCCCGGGTCCGGTGCTGTTCATGTGGCCCACCCCGCCGAGTCCGCGGTCGATGATCGGCGAGCACCGGGGCTGGGGGGAGTTGCTGGCGGTGCACGAGTTCGCCCACGCGGCCCACCTTACGCGGCCGACCCGGAACCCATGGGACCGTTTCCGGTTCGGGCTGATCCCGGTCCCGGTCCACCCCATCATGCTGCGCACGCCGCGCTGGGTGACTGAAGGCTACGCGACGTACGTAGAGGGACAGGTGACGGGGCACGGCCGGCCGCACGGCGCATGGCGCCCGGCGGTCCTGCGGACGTGGGCGCTGGAGGGTCAGCTCCCCACTTACGGGGCGCTGAGCGGCAGCCGCGCGTACATGGGCGGCGCCATGGCGTACCTCATGGGCTCTGCGTATTTGGAGTGGCTGGTGGACCGGGAGCAGGGGGATGCCGAGCTCCTGGCCAACGTGTGGCGTCGCCTGACGGCCCGGCAGGGCCGAAGCTTCGATGGGGCCTTCACCGGAGTATTCGGGTACCCGCCGGCGGAGCTCTACGGCCACTTCACCGTAGACGTGACCGAGCGGGCGCTGGCGGTGCGGGACGCGGTGGAAGCGGCGGGTGGCGTGGTGGACGGCGAGCTGTTCCAGCGACTGACCTGGCAGACCGGCGACCCCACGCTTTCGCCCGACGGCGAGCACCTGGCCCTCGCCCTCCGCTCGCGGGACCTGCCGTCCCGCCTGGTCGTGATCTCCACGACGCCGGACACGCTGACCGAGGCGCAGCGGGAAGCG
>CAYXJH010000567.1:0-1872 GCA_964465415.1 uncultured Gemmatimonadaceae bacterium | reverse complement strand
GAACGCCGCGCGGGTCGCCAACTCGCGCCGCCGGGCGGTCGCCCGGATCAGTACCAGGTTGGCGATGTTGACGCAGCCGATCAGCAGGACCAGGAGCACGCCCGCCTGGAGCAGCCAGAGCGTCCCCCGCACGTCCCGGGTCAGGTCCGAGCGGTACTCGGCCACGACGGTCCGGAACCCCACCTGCTGCAGGATGTCCGAGAACTGGGGCAGGCGATCCTCGAGACCGGCGTTGAGGGCGTCGATCTGCTGCTGTGCGTGGGCCACCGTCGCGCCGGGGCGCAGCCGCGCCACCATGGACCAGCTGTTGTTGTGGCGGCCGTCGTCCGACCTGGACTCGGCGGAGAAGGCCAGCGGCAACCAGAGCCGGACCGACGCGTCCTCGAAGACGAAGTCGCGGGGCATCACGCCGACGATCGTGTGCGCCACGTCGTTGACACGGATCGTTCTGCCCAGGGCGTCCGCGGCACCGGCAAACTGCTCGTGCCAGAGGCCCCAGCTCAAGATTGCATGCCGCTCGTTCCCAGGCTCGCCCTCTTCCGTCAGGAACGTGCGGCCCGCTGCCGCCCGCACACCGAGCATGGGGAAGAACGACGGCGTGACCTCCATCCCCGTCATTCGCTCGGGCCGCCCCGTCTCGCCCACCGTCATACCGCGGGTCCGGAGCATGGCAACGTCCTGGAGCGCCGACAGCTCCAGCCGGTCGTAGTAGTCGGGTGCCGCCGCGCCGCCGCGCTCGACGCCCGCGCGCGGGTAGCTGTTATAGATCGTGACCAGGCGGTCCGCGCCCTCGAACGGGAGCGGCTTCAACAGCACCGCGTTGAACACGCTGAAGATGGCGGCGTTCGCGCCGATGCAGACGGCGAGGGTGAGGAGCGCGGCGGCGGTGAAGCCCTTCTGTTTCGAAAGCAGCCGCACGGCGAAGCGCACGTCCTGGGAGAGGGAGGTCATCGGAGTTTCCGGTTGAGGTTCCGACGACCGTACGGATGGGTCGTGGCCCGGGTTTCGCGCCCCCCGGGCCTCAGGGCAGGCCCAGCGTAACGCCTCCGTCGGGGATGACCCTGCGCGCCGCGATCATGTTCGTGGCGTAGTAGCGGCCACGCGGCGTGTTCAGGTCGTCGTACCGAACGCCCTGCCCGCTCGAGCTGGCGTGGATGATCCGCCCGTTGCCGGCGTAGATGGCGACGTGATTGATCACGCCGTCCCGGCCGGCATAGAACATCAGGTCGCCCGGCGCCAGCCGGTCGATTCGGGTCGGGATCCGCTGGCCCGCGCTTGCCTGGTCCCGGGAGACCCGCGGCAGCCGGATCCCGTGCTCCGCGAAGACGTAGTAGACGAAGCCGGAGCAGTCGAAGCCCCGGGACGGCGAGGTGCCGCCCCACACGTAGGGCAGCCCGAGGTAGCGCTCCGCGGTACGGACCGTGTTTCGGGCGACCGCGGCGGCGCTCGCGTCACGCGTCGCCGCGCCCATGTAGATCGTTCCGGGGGCCGCCCGCCCCGGGGCCGGACCGGGCCCGGCCAGCTCGGCGCGCAGGATCTCGTGCAGCACGGCGTAGAGGTGGACGTACCAGGGCTCGAGCTCGTCGTAGGAGCCGGCCATGGCGTCGAAGAACCGCGCGGTGGCGGTGGGCACGATGCGAGTCTAGCCCGGACGATGCGTGAACAGACAGCACCCCTCGCCCCCGTGAGGAGGAGAGGGCGGGGGCGAGGGGGGCCGCGCCGGAGGCGCGGGGCGCGCCCGGGGAGACGCGGTCCAGCGCGAGGAGCGGTCATGGGAGACGAGCGCGGCGGACAGGCTGGGGGGCGCCCGGAGGCCGGACCGGCGACGAGCGCGGGGTCGGCGGCGGACTGGCCCCGGCGGTCGCCCATGGG
>CAYXJH010000566.1:0-1883 GCA_964465415.1 uncultured Gemmatimonadaceae bacterium | reverse complement strand
ACCCGCCACCCGTCCGGAAGGCTGCGCCCGCCATCGCAGGGGCGCAAGGTCGGCCGCTACAGGCTCGCGCTCCGGCCCCGGTCCGCGGTCGTCGTTTCCCCTCCCACCGGGTGCGTGGCCTCGGCGTTCCTCAGCATCCCGTGGTCCGTGATGTCGAGGCGGAGCGGCGTGAGTGAGGCCCACCCGTGCTCCACGGCCCAGCGGTCGGTGTCCTCCTCCGTCTCCTCGATCGGGTGTACCGTGAACCAGTAATGGTCCCGGCCCCTGGGGTCCTTGCCCGGGACGACCCGGCCGTCGTAGTGCCGGACGGACTGGCGGGTCCAGCGCAGACCCTTCGGCTCGTGCGGCAGGTTGATATTGACCAGTGGCAGGGACGCGTCCCCGATCACCAGCCGAAGCGCCTCCTCGACGTAGGGGGCGAGCGCGTCGTAGTCGGGCTCGTGCGGGTCGGCGGGCGCGCTCACGGCCACGCCCTGGATCCCGAGCAGGCTGGCCTGCCGCGCGGCGGACACCGTCCCCGAATGCCACACCGAGTTCCCCAGGTTGAGACCCAGGTTGATGCCCGAGAGCACCACGTCCACGTCGTCCCAGTGGAAGCCGCCCAGCGCAACGCAATCGGCGGGCGTCCCGTCCACCCGGTACGCCTCGTACGACTCCCGGGCCAGCGGCCGGTACTTCAGCGGGCGCCCGGCCGTGACCGCGTGCCCCATGGATGACTGCTCCGCGTCCGGTGCCACGATCCGAACATCCCCCAGCCGCGACGCGACCGCGGCCAGCGCCAGGAGGCCCGGGCTGTAGATCCCATCATCGTTGGTAACCAGTATTCGCATGTGTCTCGTCCCGTGTCGATCATTGGTACGGTACTTCCATATCGCCGTCGCAGCCCATCAACCGGAGCGGCCATGGCGCGCGTGACCCTACTGCACAACCCCATCGCCGGTGATGGGCGACCCAGCGGCGGAGAGCTGCGCGAGCTGATCCAGCGCCAGGGCTACACGCCCATCTACGCCACCACGGACGACGACCTGGACAAGGTGTTGCAAGACCCGGGCGACCTCGTGGCCGTCGCCGGCGGCGATGGCACCGTGGGGGAAGTCGCCGTGCGCCTCCTGGGGCGCGGGATCCCCATCACGATCCTGCCCGTCGGCACCGCCAACAACCTGGCCCGCAGCATGGGCATCGACGGCCCCATCGACCGATTGATCCAGGGCTGGAGCGACGGCAAGACCCGACCCCTCGATGTAGGGTTCGCCCACGGCCCCTGGGGCTACCGGCCCCTGGTCGAGAGCGCCGGCCTCGGCCTCTTCGCCCACGCCATGCCCGTCCTCTCCGCCCTCAAGAAGGGCGGCGGCGCGCCCGAGCTCCGCGAGGCGGTCGTCCGCGAGGACCGCCTCGCCCTGAGCCGGCTGCTCCAGGAGTTCCGCGCCCGGCACGTCGACCTCCGCATCGATGGCCGACCCCTGGCCGCGGACTACATCATGCTCGAGGTCATGAACGGCCCGATGCTCGGCCCCCGACTCCGCCTCGCCCCCGCGGCGGACCCCGGCGATGGCGAGCTCGACGTCGTCCTGATCCGCGAGGACGACCGCGACCGCCTCGCCCGTTGGCTCGACGACGGCGCGCGCACCGATCCCCGCTTCGACGTCCGGTCCGCCCACAGCATCGAGATCGTCTGGCACGGCGATCCCATCCACATCGACGGCGAGACCTGGGCCGACGAGTCCGTCGCCTACCGGAACGTCCGCACCGTCCAGCAAGCCGACTCCGCCCCTGTCCGGATCACCCTCGACGGTGATACCATCCCGGTCCTGATCCCGCGAGCCCCGTAACCCGAGACCCGAGACCCGAGACCCGAGACCCGAGACCCGAGACCCGAGACCCGA
>CAYXJH010000565.1:0-1883 GCA_964465415.1 uncultured Gemmatimonadaceae bacterium | reverse complement strand
ACTCGGCTGAAGCGCTGTTCGAGGATCTCGGGATTTGACGGGGTCGCGGCAGGATGAGGGGGCGCTGGTGCGGATCGCGAAGGTGAAGAGGGCGGGGGAGTGAAGCCAATATGCGCGGCGTGATTCAGCATGAGCGACACCAAGCGGAATCCTGACGAGTTGGCTCCGGAGTACGAGCGGGGACCGGGACGTCGTACGAAGGTCCTCCGTAACCCGCCGTGCCCTTACGGTCCGCCAGGTGACCGTCCAGCCTCCGGAGCGACCATCGCCCACCAGGATCCGCGAGATCCGGGATGGTCTGGAGGTCTCCCAGGCGGTGTTCTGCGAGCGCAGCCGGCCTACGGCTGGAACGTTCCGCTCTTGGAATAGCCGCCGAGGGTGATGCCGCGGCCATAGGCGGGTGTCAGGGTGATACCCAGGAAGCGCCAGTCGTAGTCGAACCAGACGCCAAAGGAGAGAGAGGCACCGGACTTGGTGAAGGCGTCCTTGACGTGCTCGCCGCCCCGGGCCGCCTTGAGCGCGGTGCTGAACTGGCCGATCTCCAGGACGTCGAAGGAGAAGCCATGACTGTCGCCGCCGAGCTCGTGGTTCTCGGCGAGCCAGCACCCATAGCTGACGCCGCCGGCCGCGCCTGCATTGAGGCCGAGGCTCCAGCTGCCGGCCGCGTACCAGTAGGCGTTGCGCTGCTCGGTGGAGCCCTCGCGCGCCGGCTTGCGGATATCGACGGCCATGCCGGTCTCCCCCGCGGCGCCGATGATGGCGTCACCTCCGAACGTGGCGCCGAGCGTCCAGCTGTTGAAAGCGTCGAGGACGCAGGGGTTGGCGCCCGCCTTCTGCGATGCTTCTGCGGCCAGGGCGTCGTCCTCGTCCTGGATGCGTGTGGCCGTGCTGCGGTCGTTCGATAGCGTGAGCGCGGCGATCATTGCGTCGGCCATCTGTGGCGCGAGTTCTTCCAACTTGGCAAGGCCAAGTTCCCGCGCGATCCCGGCGTCGCTGAGCGTGCAGGCGTTGAACTGGCTCGGATCATCGCCCATGCGCAGGTTGCGGCCGTAGTATTCCGGGCAGGTGTAGCAGCGCCCCGACAGCATGTGCTGGAAGGAGCCGTCCGGGCAGTCGGCATGCGGACCGACGCGCGTGGCGGCGCTGCGCGTCACGCCGACCCATCGCGCGCAGGCGCGGGCGTGCGTGACCGGGTGAAGCGTGCGGTTGTAGCCGTCGCACGTATAGCATTTGCCCAGTCCGATATCGAGGAACCATCCCGAGTCGCAGTCTGTGCGGATGAGGCCGGTCGGGTTCCTCGGTCCGCGGGCGCGGCGGAACTCCTCGTACGGCAGCCGCTCGCACGCCTGGTTGCCGGTCACGGGGAAGACGGTGCGGCGGGGTGTGCTGGCCGGGCATGTCCAGCAGTCGCCTCGGCCGACGTCGAGGAACGAGCCGCTGGGACACCCCATTGTGCCGACGAAGGTGGCGGGAGTTTCCCGCGGGGTGACCTGCGCGGAAGCCGAGAGCGGGAGAATGACGGAGACTGCGACGACAGCGCAGAATGGCAGAGCCAGGCCCGACAGTCGGGATTCATGAAGCATGATGTTCCCCTGTGGTTGTTCGTCCTCGAACGGCTCTCGAGAGGCTCGAATGGGATGGGTGGGAGATCCAGGCGCTGTGTCGGCCGCGTTCGGTACGATGGGTGGGGGGGACCGGCGGGTCAAGGGTGATCGCGACGGGTTCTGCTGTGACGGCTTGGGTGGTTCCCGACCGGGCGCCCTGCTGGGAGCGGGACGGGTGATCCACGCCGTCCCGTCGGCCGACGAGCAGCTGGCCGCATGCTCGCCTCGCGCCCCCCTTCGCGGTCTGGACAACCGGGAAGGGTTCCGGCACGTCTCACT
>CAYXJH010000564.1:0-1883 GCA_964465415.1 uncultured Gemmatimonadaceae bacterium | reverse complement strand
CGGAGGCCATGAATGACTGGAACCGGTCCATGTCCGGTACCTCGAAGATGAGCCCCGTCAAGTTGGGACGTTCCGGGTCCCGAAACGTGCGGGCGGTGACACCGATCTGGCCGAACATCTCTTGCCGACTTCCGGTCCCTCCGTGCCAGGCCCTGGCCCAGTGATCTCCGTCCACGACTTCGTGAAACGCGATAAGTGTTGCCATCTGATTTTCCTCGTTTGGTTGGTTGATGGAAGTCGGCGCTCCGAATGAGCGCTGAGTGTGGTGCTCCGGGCAAACTCACCCAGCACCTGCTTCATCGACCCCTACAGCGTGCCGTAGGTCAACTTCTCGGCAATCTTCCCGTCCCGCACGGTGATCACGTCCACGCCGTGCAGCGCCGCCTCGCCCCCGTCCGGGCCATTCCAGCGCAGCACATAGCGACAGCAGGCCTGGTTCCCTGCCGCGAAGATGTCGACGATCTCCTGCGTGAACCCTGGGAAGTGGTCGTCCATCGATTCCCATACCGCCCGGACCGCGTCCTGCCCCTCGTGTCGCCCGAAGCTCACGGCCGCCGGGGCGATATGCTCGAAGACGCAGTCTTCCGTCATGTCGGCCATGAGGGCACCCACATCACGAGTGTTGAACCCGTTCTCGAAACGGGTTACCAGAGCCAGGGTGGCCTCCGTCGTTGTGTCGGTCGCGATCATAGGGACTCCTTTGGTGTTAGCGATCAGCTCGTGGACAGTGGAACCGTTGGATCCAAAGGTGCCGGGTCGAACGCCTGGCGCGTTAGCCGCCAGGTCGCGGATACTTGCGCGGAGGTCGCGAGTTACGCCGACCGTCACCGCTGTATCTGGAGGCGGTACGCGGAGGGCCGAACGCCGAAGTGGTCCTGGAACCGGTTCGAGAAGTGGGCGACGCTCTTGAAGCCCACGCCGTAGGCGATCTCGGAGACGGACCCCGCGCCGGCCTCGAGCAGCTGCGCGGCCCGCTCCAGGCGCATGCGGCGGAGCAGGTCCGAGGGGCTCTCGTCGGTGATCTCCTTCAGCCGCCGGTGCAGGTGCCCGCGGCTGTGGGCCACGAGGCGGGCCAGCTCCACTACGCCGAACTCTTCGTCGGCGAGATGGATCTCGATCACGGCGCGCACCTGCTCCAGGAACTTCGCGTCGGACGAGGCGACCTCGATCGGGGCCGGGCGCATCCTGACCATCTTCCCGGCGAAACGCTCGCGGAGCCGGCGGCGGAGGGCGATGAGGTTGTCGATCTGGGTGGTGAGCTCCTCCACCTGGAACGGCTTGGTCAGGTAGGCATCGGCCGCTTCCCGGAGCCCGGCCAGACGGTCCTCGGCGGCGGCACGGGCGGTCAGCAGGATCACCGGGATGAAGTCGGTCTCGGGGTCTTCCCTGAGGGCCCGGCACAGGGCATAGCCGTCCAGCCCCGGCATCATCACGTCCGACAGCACCAGGTCCGGCAGGAGGCGGCGGGCGAGCTCGAGCCCCTGCAGGCCGTCCGCTGCCTCCACCACCCGGAAGCGGCCCTGGAGGTGCATGCGGATGAACGCCCGGAGCTCCGGGTTGTCCTCCACCACCAGGACCGTGGTCACGTCCTCGGGAACCCCGCCCTCCGCGGAGACCGCGGCTTCCCCTGCCGGCGGCGCCTCCACGGGGATCGAAGGAAGCGGGTGGCGCGGGGGCCAGTCCTCGAGCGGCGCATCATCGACCACCTGCTCCGGAGTCAGGTGCTCTCGCCCGAGCCGCAACGACACTGTGAAGGTACTTCCCGACCCCTCCTCGCTCTCCACCTCGAGTGTCCCGCCGTGCAGGGCCACCAGCTCCCGGGCCAGCGCCAGGCCGATGCCGGTGCCCGGCTGATGCCGGCCGGTGGCTTCGTTCCCCCGGTA
>CAYXJH010000563.1:0-1902 GCA_964465415.1 uncultured Gemmatimonadaceae bacterium | reverse complement strand
GCGCCAGCGGCCTCATGCTGCGCGGGTTCGCGGCAATGCTCCGGCCTCTTCTGCTGGCCGAACTGCGGGACCGCCCCCTGCCCGTCCAGCTCCGCCGGCGGCTCGAGCTGCTCGGCACCACGTACATCAAGCTCGGCCAGATCATGGCCATCCGCGAAGACCTCCTCCCCCCGGAGATCTGTCGCGAGCTGGCCCATCTATTCGATGAGATCCCGTCCATCCCGTTCCACGAAGTCCGGTCGCTCCTCGCCCGACGGCTGGGACAGCCACCGGACGTGCTTTTCGAGTCCATCGATCCGACCCCGCTGGGCTCCGCCTCCATCGCCCAGGTCCACCGCGCCCGCACCACCCGTGGTGACGATGTCGTGATCAAGGTGATGAAGCCCGGGATCCCGGCCGCGGTCCAGGCCGACCTGAAGCTGCTCCAGGTATTGGGATGGCTCGTCCAGAGGTTGCTGAGCCGATATCAGCCCCAACGCATTATTGCCGAGTTCAGCGCGTACACCCTCAAGGAGATCGACTTCACCACCGAGGCCGACAACGCGGAAACGTTCGCCGCGAACTTCCAGGACATGCCTGAGGTCAGGTTCCCGACGATCCACCGTGAGCTGAGCTGCGAGTCGGTCCTCACCATGGAGTACCTGGACGGCTTCAAGCCGAACTCGCCCCGGGCGGCGACGCTGCCGCTGGAGGAGCGCTCGCGCCTCATCGATGTGGGCGCGGCCTCCATCATCCAGATGCTGTACCGGGACGGATTCTTCCACGCCGACCTTCACCCGGCGAACCTGCTGGTCCTTCCCGGGGTCGGCGAGGCGGCGCCCCGACTGGGGTTCATCGACCTCGGCATGGCGGGCCGGTTCGAGACGCGGACCCGGCGACGGATGCTGTACTACTACCACGCCCTCGTCACGGGCGACGCAGATGGCGCCGCCACGTTCCTGAGCGAGATGGCGGAGGTCGGTCCGCGAGGAGACCCCGTCGCGTTCCGCCGGGCCGTGGTGGACCTCTCCCGTCGATTCCTCACCCGTTCGGAGCGAGGCGAGATCAGCATCGCCCAGCTCATCCTCGAGTCCGTGGGCCTCGGGGCCCGGCACCGGGTGTATTTCCCCGTGGAAATGACCCTGATGGTGAAAGCGCTGGTGACGTTCGAAGGGGTCGGTCGCTCCCTGGATCCGCAGCTCGACGTGGCCGCCCTGTCCCGGCGTCACGTCAGCCGCGTGCTGCAGACCGAATTCACCCCCCTGGCCATCACCCGCGAGATCCTACGGCAGGCGCCCGAGCTGATCGAGCTCGCCGTCCGCCTGCCACAGCTCCTGGCGGATGGCGGGCGGTTCCTGGAGCACACCTTCCACCAGCGTCCGCCCGAGAATCCCGCCGCGGGTCTGCGCAGCTCCGTCATCGCCGGGGCGTCCCTCATCGGAGGGGCCGTTGCATTGACCGGCGGAGCGCCGCCGGCGCTCTGGATCACGCTTTTCGGGGTGGCGACCGCGCTCGCCCTGTGGGGCCGCTAGGCCAGTCCTACCTGCGGACCCGCCCGGAACGCCCCAGCCCTCTGGCCGGGCGCCCGTGCCGCATCGCATCCTCCCCATCGCGCACTTCGGGTGGCACGGGCTTGTAAGGATCTCCCGCCTCGCGCAACCAACTCATCGGACGGACACTCGAAACGGCGGTCATGGACGCAACCGAACAGCGGTTCCTCGGTCTGGTCTCGGAGAACGAGCCAAGGCTATGGCGGATCAGCCGCGCCTACGCCCGTGATGGTGCGGAAGCGGAGGACCTGTACCAGGAGATCCTGGTTCAGCTGTGGCGGTCGCTGCCGATGTACCGGGGCGAGTCCGCGCCGGGGACCTGGGTGTACCGGGTCGCGCTCAACACGGCGCTTGGCCAGCGCCGCCGCCGGCA
>CAYXJH010000562.1:0-1909 GCA_964465415.1 uncultured Gemmatimonadaceae bacterium | reverse complement strand
CGCCGGGCTCTGACGGGCGCCGCGGCCCCCGACGAGCGCGACGGCGCCGCCGGCGTCACCAGGATCCCCCTCAACAGGAGTTCTAGACCCGTGCGCCTTAAGCCCGGCGAAGAACCTGTTGTCCGGAACGGCGCTGTCGCCGGCCGTGACGGTCTGGCGGCCCGACGAGGCCGGCACCTGCGAGGAGTTCCCCATCGTAGGATCAGCGGCTGCTGTCCGATGCATACCCGCTGGTTCCCCGCGCGGAGGACGTGCGCACGCTGCACCTCGACCTCATCGCCGAGCAGGAGGGCTACGTCCGCCCCGCGCTCTGATCCGATTGTCACGCCTTCGTGTCCGCACTATCCTTCTCTGACTCCGGGTGACCGTCTGACGGAGCCCGCCCTGGACCGTTCACGGAGTCCAATCCCGCTCTCAGGAGGAACCGCATGAGGCGATCTCTCTTCGCGCTGCTGGCGATGGTCCTCGTACCCTGGGCGAGCACGCACGCGCAGGCCGGGGCCGAGGCCATCGCCCTTGAGTACACGGAGGAGACGCTGCCCAACGGGCTGAAGGTGATCTACCACGTGGACCGTTCCACGCCGGTGGCCGCGGCGGTGATGTGGTACGACGTCGCCTCGAAGCACGAGCCGCCGGGCCGCACGGGCTTCGCACACCTCTTCGAGCACCTGATGCTCTTCACCGGCTCGCGCAACGTGCCCGAGGGGGAGGGTTGGGCAATGCTCGAGTCCGCGGGCGGGCGCGCGGGTCCGGACCTGAACGGGACCACCTCGGCGGACCGGACGAACTACTTCTCGCAGGTCCCGTCGCACGCGCTGGAGCTGGCGCTCTGGATCGAGGCCGACCGCATGGCCACGCTGGACGACGCGCTGACACAGACCAAGCTCGACAATCAGCGCGAGGTGGTGAAGAACGAGCGCCGGCAGGGGATGGACAACCAGCCCTACGGCCTCTGGGGTGAGAAGATGCTCGGCCACATTTTCCCCGAAGGGCATCCCTACCACCACACGGTGATCGGATCGCTGGAGGACGTGAACAACGCGACGCTCGAGGACGTGCGCGAGTTCTTCCGTACCTACTACGTGCCGAACAACGCCGTGCTGGTGGTCGCGGGCGACATCGAGGTCGCGGATGCGCGGCGAATGGTGCACCGTTACTTTGGCGGGATCCCGCGCGGCGCGGACCCGCCACCGCTACGCGACGCCACCGTCCCGCCGCTACTTGGCGAGTCGGTTCGCGAAGTGGTCGAGGACGCCAACGCCCCGGCCCCCGCCGTCTACGTCGGATTCCGGATGCCGAACGCGCGGGACGCGCGGGCCCCGGCGGTGAGCACGCTCTCGAGCCTGCTGGCCAGCGGTCGCTCGAGCCCGCTCTACGACGCGCTGGTGCGGCGCCAACAAGTCGCCACCAACACCTTCGCCTTCAGTTTCGGGCTCGTGGATGGCGCCGACCTCTTCGTGGTGGGGGCCGTCGGACGGCCGGGCGCGGAGGCGGAGCCGCTGGAGCAGGCGCTGCTCGCCGAGCTGGAGCGTGTGCAGGATCTGATCGACGAGACCGGCTTGCGGCGCGTGCAAGCCACGTCCCGGTACGGGCTCGCGAACCAGCTGCAGACGATGGGCGGCTTCGGCGGCCGAGGAGACATGCTGGCACAGGGGTGGCTCTTCCACGGCGACCCGGGCTGGATCAGCCGCTGGATGGAGCAGCTCGGCGCAGTCACGACCGCCGACCTGCAGGCGCTCGCGGCTGAGCGAATGGTCCCCGATAACCGCGTGGTGCTCGTCTTCGTGCCGCGCCCCACCACCACCCCGACGTCAACCCAGCCATGAGCCGAACCCCCACCATTCTGACAACCGCAGCGGCTGCCCTGCTGGCTGCGGCGTGCGCGTCCGCGCCGCCGCCGGCCGCCGCG
>CAYXJH010000561.1:0-1910 GCA_964465415.1 uncultured Gemmatimonadaceae bacterium | reverse complement strand
TCACCGGCGGCAGCCGCGCCGGCGGAGCGCGACGCGTTCGCCTCGACCTACACGCAGTTCCCGTCGGCCTCCACGGTGATCCGGGGTGGGACGGTGCTGACGGCGGCGGGCGAGGTCATCCAGGGCGGCGAGGTGCTGCTCGTGGACGGCCGGATCGCGGCGGTTGGCGCGTCGGTCGACGTCCCGTCGGGCGCTCGGGTGGTGGACGCCACCGGCCGGTACGTGACGCCGGGGCTGATCGACACCCATTCGCACCTGGGCGTGTACGCCAGTCCGGGTGTGGACGCCCATTCCGACGGCAACGAGATGACGGACCCGGTGACCGGTGAGGTCTGGGCGGAGCACTCGATCTGGCCGCAGGACCCAGGATTCCCCCGTGCGCTGGCCGGGGGGGTGACCACGCTGCACATCCTGCCGGGCTCCGCGAACCTGATCGGCGGACGCAGCGTCACGGTGCGTAACGTGCCCGCTCGGACGGTCCAGGAGATGAAGTTCCCGGGCGCGCCCCACGGGTTGAAGGTGGCGTGTGGGGAGAACCCGAAGCGGGTCTACGGCACGCGGGGCCGGGCGCCGATGACCCGGATGGGAAACGTGGCGGGTTACCGCGCGGCGTTCATCCGGGCCCAGGACTACGGCCGGCAGGTGGACGCGTGGGAGGCTGGCGGCCGCCGTGGCGACGCGCCGACCCGGAACCTCCAACTCGAGACACTGGCGGACGTACTGCGTGGCGAGATCCTGATCCAGAACCACTGCTACCGCGCGGACGAGATGGCCATTATGCTGGACGTCTACCGCGAGTTCGGGATCACGCCCCGGTCGTTCCACCACGCCGTGGAGGCCTACAAGATCGCCGACCTCCTGGCGGATGCGGACGTGTCCGCATCCGTATGGGCGGACTGGTGGGGCTTCAAGATGGAGGCCCTGGACGCGACGAACGCCAACGCCGCCATCGTCCACCGGGCGGGCGCGCGGGCCGTGATCCATTCCGACGATGCCATGGGCATCCAGCGCCTGAACCAGGAGGCGGCCAAGGCGCTGGCGGCGGGGCGGGAGGCGGGCATCGAGATCAGCGATGAAGAGGCGCTTCGGTGGATCACGCTCAACGCGGCGTGGACGATCGGGTTGCAGGATGAGATCGGGTCGCTGGAAGTGGGGAAACGCGGTGACGTCGTGGTCTGGTCCGGCCACCCGTTCAGCGTGTACACCCGCGCCGACCAGGTCTTCGTCGACGGCGCGCTGCTCTACGACCGCGCCGACCCGACGCGGCAGTACCTGACGGACTTCGAGCTTGGCATCTTCTCAGGAAGGAGCGCACCCCGATGAGCGTGGTGGCGAGGAACGCGATGCAGGTCGCCGTGGCCGTGGCCGCGGTGGTCGGGATCGCAGCGGCAGCGACGACGTCGGGGGCCGCGGCCCAGGGCGTCATCGCCATCGAGAACGGGACCGTCCACACCATGACGGGCCCGGCGCTCGAGGGCGCCACGGTCCTGATCCGGGACGGCCGGATCGAGGCCGTGGGCGTGGGCCTCGCCGTCCCGGCCGGCGCCCAACGCATCGATGCCGGGGGCGGGCACGTCACCCCCGGGTTCATCGAGTCAGGGACCCAGATCGGCCTGGTGGAGGTGAACGCGGTGGCCGGGAGCGTCGACCACACGCTCACCGGGACGGACGCGGTGCGGGACCAGATCCGGGCCGCGCTCAACATCGCCGACGGGCTGAACCCGGCGTCCACCGTGATCCCGGTGACCCGGATCGAGGGTATCACCACCGCCGTGAGCCGGCCGCAGGGCGGCCTGATTGCCGGGCAGGGCGTCGTGATCGACCTGGACGGCACGTCGCTAGACGCGATGCTCGTGCGCTCCCCCGTCGGCATGTGGGCATCGCTGGGCGAGGCCGGGGCCGGCGCGGTA
>CAYXJH010000560.1:0-1919 GCA_964465415.1 uncultured Gemmatimonadaceae bacterium | reverse complement strand
CGCCGGCCGTCCATGGCGACGACGCGCAGGATCCCGCCCTCGACCCGTACCTCGTCCCCGACCCGGGCCACCCGCCCCAGCATCCCGAACATGTAGCCGCCCACCGTTTCGTAGATCGTTTCCGGTAGGGACAGGTGGAATCGTTCGTTGAGGCCCGAGACCGGCACGCTGCCATCGATCTGAACCTCGCCGGTGGGTCCCTCCTCGAACGGAACCGGCTCCTGCTCGTGCTCGTCCTGGATCTCCCCGACGATCTCCTCGATGAGGTCCTCGAGGGTGACCAGCCCGGCCGTGCCACCGTACTCGTCCAGCACGATGGCCATCTTGATTCGCATCTGGCGCATTTTCGGGATCAGATTCTCCACCGCCGTCGTCTCGGGCACGAAGATGGGCGGACGGATCACGTCGGCCAGGTTTGCGTTCCCCAGACGCTGTGCCTTCCACAGGTCACGGGCCAAGAGGACACCGACCACTCGGTCGAGCGTGCCGTCGTACACCGGCAGCCGCAGTCGCCCCGTATCCAGCATCACGTCCTGCGCCTCCTCCGGCGTGGCAGTGACGGGGACAGCCACCACGCGGGTCCGCGGCGTCATGACCTGGCCGACGGTCACCGTGTCCAGGTTCATGATGTTGCTCATGACGGCCCATTCGGCGTCGTCGATGGCTCCCTCACGGCGGCCGATCTCGGCCAGCACCTCCAGCTCGGCGCGACTTACAGTGCCTCCCCGCTTCCCGCGTGGCGTGAGCAGTCGATTGAGCCAGGCCAGCGGGACGAGGATCGGCTTCATCAACAGGACCATCCAGCGGAGGGTGAAGGCCGCGGCGGGCGCGAGCTGCTGCCACCAGGTGGCTCCCAGGGTCTTGGGGAGGATCTCGGAGAAGATCAGGATCATCAGGGTGAGCACCGCCGAGAAGAGGGCGATCCAGCGGTCACCGAACACCTGGAGGGCGATGGCACCGCCCATGGCGGCACCGGCCGTGTGCGCGATGGTGTTGAGCGTAAGGATGGCCGCGATGGGCTGGTCGATGTTCTCGCGCATCGCCGCGAGCACCCTACCGGCCGGGTGGCGACGCTCCTGAAGGACCGCCACATAGGAGTGGGACACGGATAGCAGGATCGCCTCGAGTATGGAGCAGAGAAACGAAATCGCCAGTGAGACCACTATGACGACGATGAGAGTTGTCACGACGCATGCACCCCGGCGAACTTGATTCTCAATGTGTAAGCGAATGATCGCGATCGTGGGTCCGGTCCACCAGTCGTACGCCGACGCGTGGCCCCGCGCCTGACCCGGCCACGCTCGGTGCCGCGGGGGGGCCATGAACCCACCGCGTGGGAGCGCGTCCTGTTCGTGGCCGGGCTGCTCCTGCTAAGCGGTCTGGTGGTCCAGACCCTCCTGATCGGGGTGGTCGACCCTCACCTGGCCAGGGTCCTGGCCGGCGCGGCCGTAACGGAAGCCTTCGCCGGCAGGGAGGGCGGAATCCCCGTGGGGCTGGCCCAGGGCGCGCCACGAATCCTGGTCTTCCAGTACAGCGTCTTACAGGATCTGGGCACCGCCTTTTTGGTCTATCCGCTGTTCCTGCGGTTGATCCATCGGACCGGTGGGGATGACAGCTTCTTCGTCGGTCGGATCCGCCGGATCGAGGCCGCGGCGGAGCGGCACGAGACGTATGTCCGGCGCTGGGGCCCCCTCGGCGTCTTCACCTTCATGCTGCTGCCGTTCCTCGTGAACGGGCCGCTCGTCGGGCTCCTCGCGGGAAGGATCGCAGGGATCCGGACCCGCCACCTGCTCCTCCCGGTGATCGGCGCCACCGTGGTGGGAGCCGGCGCGTGGACCTTCTTCTACGATCGGATGCTGGGCCTGGCCCGTGGCCTCCACCCCAGCCTGCCTCGCTGGGTCGCCGCAGGGACGGTGGGC
>CAYXJH010000559.1:0-1931 GCA_964465415.1 uncultured Gemmatimonadaceae bacterium | reverse complement strand
CGGCGGTGCCGGTTGGGGTTCGACAGGAGCCGGCGGCGGATCCGGCTCGACTGGTGGCGCCGGCGGGGCTGGGCGTTCGGCGACGATGATGGCCGGGGGCGGCCGGCCCAGGCGTAGCTGGGCGCCGGCACGAAGACGGGGGTTGTGGACCCGGGGCGTCCCTTCGGCATCGGGACTCTCCCCGATGGACGGGAACACGATCTTGTCCGCAAGCTCGAGACGCACCCCGAAGAGCGCATCGGGGAAGAGGTCCACACCGATGGAGGGTGCGAGGATCAGGCGCATGACGGGGTCGTCGCCGTACAGGCCCTCGGCCAGCGGTTGTGCGTGGGCCTCGGCCATGTAGAATACCACACCGGCGCCCAGACCGGCGATTGGCACCACGGGGCGGTTTCGTCGCGGCGGTAGCAGTCGAGCTACCACTCCGACGTCGGTAGCGGCGATCCTGAACCGGTTGTCCGAGTCCTGCACCAGGCGGTCGGCGTACGACGCGTTCAGTCGAAACCCGATCCAGCGCGACGGCAGCCACGTCTCGGCCTGAACACCGGCCGTCCAACCGCTCTCCATGACCGTTTCGAAACCGACGCCGGGCGTGAGGTCCCCCGCCCACGACCAGCCACCCATGACGCCGATCGCCGTGCGGTGGATCTGGGCCGCTGCGGGTGATGTCACGGTCAGCACGAGCGCGACGGCCAGCGTTGCGGCAAGCGCGGGGCTCGCGGCCAGACCGCTCGAGTGTTTACCACAGAGCATTCTCATATCCCCTGGCTCTCGACTCGAATTCGAACGATTGCTTGCGTGGGCTGCCGCCGCCGAAGCCTATCGCATTGCGGCGGCGGATAACAGGGGCTCACCCCCGTGACTGGCACCGGGGACAGGAGTAGGTGGTGCGACCCGCGTCGCCCTGAACGAAACGCTGGATCGCCGTCCCGCAATCCAGGCAGGGCGCGCCGTGGCGACCGTAGACCCAGAGTCTGGGGCTGGAGGGTCGCGGCCTCCGCGCCAGCGGCACCGTTGTGCGCCGGCGCGTGCCCAGGTTCATGCGCATGAGCCGCGCGGCCGTCCCGTACAGGGCGGCGAGCCGGTCGGCGCTCAGCTCGCCGGTCGGGGTGCGCGGATCGACTTTGCACTCGAACAACACCTCGCTCTTGTACACGTTTCCTATGCCGGAGGCCACCCGTTGGTCCAGGAGCAGGTCCCCGATCTCGCGGTCACGGTACGCCGGCAGAGCGGCCCGTGCGGCCGCTGCCGCCACCGGTGGCGGCTCCGACAGCAGATCGGGCCCGAGCCTGGACAGCCGGGCGTGGGACCTGAGCGATGACGTGCGGACCAGCTCCGCGGTATAGGCTCGTTCGCAGGCGTAGAGGACGTCGCCGCTGACGAGGACGACCGTGGGGCTTGCCGGTCCCCGCTCGCGTACGTGCCGGCGGGTCCAGCGGCCGTGCATCCCAAGATGGGTGCGCAGGCTCCAGCCGCCCTCGATGTGGACAAGCAGGTGCTTCCCCCGAGCCTCCACGCCGTCGATCCGCTTGCCCGCCAGCTCCCGGACCTCGCCGCGGTCGCGCAGCTCGAGGCGGTCCATCACCCGCCCCGGCAGCTCGCCGGCCAGCGCGCCGGCGATCCGGTGGATCGTGTCTCCTTCCGGCACGCCGCTATCCCGCCGTGACCCGGACGAACCGGTAGTCGGAGGCGAAGCCTGCCGCGTCGAGGAGCGGCTTCAGCGCGGATCGGAAGGCCGGCTCCCCGTCCACCTCCTCGATGGACAGGGCCCCCCGGGGGTGGGTGCGGGCGACCTCGCGCAGGACGGGGAGCGCGCGGGCCACGACATCGGTATCCGTGTCGGCGAACGTGCGCAGCCGCCGCCCTTTCCGGTCCAGGTAGAGGACCGGCCGGCCGTCCACCAGGACGACCGCCGCGCCCGCCGCCCGGGC
>CAYXJH010000558.1:0-1934 GCA_964465415.1 uncultured Gemmatimonadaceae bacterium | reverse complement strand
ACTTTCCGATATGGGCCTGGGTGGACTCGAACCACCGACCTCACGCTTATCAGGCGTGCGCTCTAACCGGGCTGAGCTACAGGCCCCGACTACAGATTTTCAACATAACCGATCGGCTGACCCCGTTCAACCCGACTCCGGGCACATTTCGAAGGCGGGCTGGGGCACGTTCTGACACGCTTTCTCGGGCCGGCCCGAACCCCGGGTCCGGGAGTTGCGACGCCGATGCCCGGATTCGGGCTGACACGTGGGAGGCGCGCATGATACGGGTCCATCAATGGACGGCGTTCGCCCTGGCCGGCATCACCGTGGCGCTGGCCGCGTGGGCCGTATCGCCCGCCGGGGCGCGGGCGCAGGACCTGCCGTGGACCTCCACGTCGACGATCAATGCGGGCGTGATGATGCACCGGCTGGACGGGAGGGGGACGGACCCGTTCTTCGCGTTCCGGACGGATTACGTGGTATCGGACCGCAGCGTGGCGGAGCTCACGCTCGGGTATGGCGAGCCGGAGCAGGACTCTGGTCGCAGCCGGTTCATGCTGGCCGAGGGGCACTACCAGCTCCAGTGGCCGGTCGCCCCCTTCGCGCCGTTCGTGGGGATGGGGGGTGGCGTGGTCGGGGACCGGCCCATGGCGGAGGGCGATACATCCTGGTCGCCCACGTTCTCCGTCGGCGCGGGCATACGGGCCTGGATCGACGAGCGGGCCCGGATCCGGACGGACGTGCGCTGGCGCGGCGTCGGCGCCGACTTCGACGGCACCAGCCTGGAATGGACGTTCGGGGTCGGTTGGCGCTGGTGACGGCCCGGCTGGTCGGGCGAGCGCCGGCGGGCAGCCGCGGGGACCGCCGTCAGTGGTAGCCGACCAGGACCGCGGCCACGAGCGCCAGCGACCCCACGACCCACATCTTGATCATGAACGGCAGGACGAAGCGGAGCCAGCGGTCGTAGGGGATGGCGGCCATGGCCAGGATGCCCACCAGCACGGGGTTGGTGGGCACCAGGATGTTGGTGAAGCCGTCGCCGAACTGGTAGGCGAGGACCGCCACCTGCCGGCTGACGCCCACCAGGTCGGCCAGCGGCGCCATGATGGGCATGGTCACGAACGCCTGGCCGCTGCCGGACGGGACGAAGAGGTTGGCCAGGCTCTGGACGAAGAACATGCCCACCGCGGACGCCGCGCCGGGCAGCGCCTGGAGCGGCATGGAGATGCCGTGGACGATGGTGTCCACCACGCCGCCCTCGTGCAGCACCACCTGGATGGCCCGGGCCACGCCGATGAGCAGCGCCGTCAGGGTCAGCTCGGCGGCACCGTTGCCGAACTCCGTGGCCGTGCGGTCGGGGCTCAGCCGGGCGATGGCCGCGATCACCAGGGTCATGGCGACGAAGAGCCCACCCATCTCCACCAGGTACCAGTCCCACCGGCTCAGCCCCACCACCAGCAGCACCAGCATGGCGAAGGTCGCCAGGAGCACCCAACGGTGCGTGCTCGTCATGGGCGCATGGTCGGCCCCCGCGGCCCCCGCCGCGCTCTCCGGCGGCGGCACGTCCACCACCAGGCTCCGGGACGGATCGCGCTCGACGCGCCGGGCGTACGACCACACGTGGTGGATCCCGATGGGGAGGAAGATCGCGCCCAGCACCAGCCGGAAGCCCATCCCGGACGCGGGCGTCAGGCCTGCGATGTCCTGCGCGATCAGCACCGTGAACGGGCTGATGACCGCCACGCCGTATCCGATGGCCATCCCCACCGCAATGATCCCGACCGCCACCACGGCGTCGTAGCGTAGCGCCAGGGCCAGAACCATGAGGATGGGGACGAACGGCAGGTACTCCTCCGCCATCCCGATGGTGGCCGACCCCGCCGCGAACAGCGTCACGCCCGCCGCCACCAGCAGGAACGGCCGCCGTCCCAGGCGACGCAGCACCGCGCCCA
>CAYXJH010000557.1:0-1935 GCA_964465415.1 uncultured Gemmatimonadaceae bacterium | reverse complement strand
ACGCCGGCCAGCGTCCCGCTGCCATCGCCGGAGCCCGCCCGGTCCAGGCTCATGGCTCCACCTCGTGGCCGGACTCCTCCGCGGGACGGCCCGTGAGCGCCAGGAACACCTCGTCCAGGCTCGGCTGACCGAGGGAGAAGCCGGACAGGCTCACGCCCGCACGCGCGAGCGACGCCAACGCCTCGCCCACTCGCTCATCGGCATCGACGGTAGCGGAAAGGGAGTGGGGGTCCGTCCCGTTGTGAACGCCCGGACCCAGAGCCCCTCGGAGCACCTGCTCGGCCTTCGGCCGCTGGCCGAGGTCCATGATCCGGACGTTCAGCGTCTTGCCACCCACCGATGTCTTCAGCTCGCCGCTCGTACCTTCCGCGATCAGCTTCCCGTGATCGATCACGGCCAGCCGGTCCGCCAGGCGATCGGCCTCGTCCAGGTACTGGGTCGTCAGGAGCACCGTCGTCCCCTGCGCGGCGATCGCCCGAACGATGTCCCACACCTGGTTCCGGCTGCGCGGGTCCAGACCGGTCGTCGGCTCGTCCAGGAACAGCAGCATCGGCGTGACGACCAGGCTCGCCGCAATGTCCAGACGACGACGCATCCCGCCCGAGTACGTCCGGACCTGCCGGCCCGCAGCGTCCGCCACCCCGAAGCCCTCCAGAAGCTCATCCGCCCGCGACCTCGCCGCCCTCCACCCGAGACCCAGCAGACGGCCCACGAGGATCAGGTTCTCCCGGCCCGTCAGGTCCTCGTCCACGGAGGCGAACTGGCCCGTGAGGCTGACCTTCGACCGGACCGCCGCCGGCTCCCTCTCCACGTCGTGACCCAGAACCCGCGCCACCCCGGCGTCCGGGCGCAGCAGGGTGGCCAGGACGCGGATCGTGGTCGTCTTCCCCGCCCCGTTGGGCCCCAGCAGGCCGTACACCGTCCCGGCCTCGACCTTCAGGTCGATTCCATCAACCGCCCGCGTCGGACCGAACGTCTTGACCAGGCCGGTCGCCTCGATGGCTATGTTCACGCCACACCCTTCCTTCCGCCCCCGCGCCAGGGGGCAGCGTTGACCAGACTGCTCGTGCCATACCAGAGGGTAACACAACCGGTCTACCCGAAGTCAACCACCGTTCAGGTGGTCGATGATCGCGGCGGCCTGGGCAGGCGCCTTCTCGAAACAGGCGTTCATGCTGATTCCGTAAAAGGAGCTTCCCGCCACCCACAGACCCGGGTGATGGCGCAGGTGTGCGTGGATCCGGTCCAGCCGCTCCTTGTGACCGACGTGGTACTGCGCGATCCCGTCCGGCCAGCGATAGACGCGGATGAGCGCCGGCTCGGCCCGCAACGCCATCGTGGTAGCGAGATCCTCCCGGACACGCGCGACGAGATCGGCTTCCGGCTCGTTCACGGCCTTCGGGTCGTGGGCACCGCCGATCATGGCCCGGATGAGATGGCGGCCGTCGGGCGCGCGGCCCGGGAAGATGCTGGAATCCCAGAGGCATCCGAGGATGCGCGGCCCCGTACCCCTGGGCACGAGGAATCCGAAGCCGTTCATGGGGGCCACCTGGGCGGCTTCGTACCCGAGCGCCACGACGGCCAGGCCGGCGGTCCCGATCGCCTCCACGACCATGCCCAGGGCGGGGTCCAGGGGGTGGAGGATCGGCGCGGCGTGGGGAGAGGGCACGGCCAGGACGACGGCGTCTGCGTCGATCTGGTCGCCGGACGCGAGCCCCACCAGCCAGGGCCGGGTCCGGGTTCGTCGCAAGCCCGCTTCCAGCGGGTCGGTCCCGACCCTCGCGTCGCCGGCCTGGGTGACGGCGATGACGGCGCTGCGTACGCGTAGACTGTCGCCCGCGGCCGATGCGAGTCCGTCCACGAGCGTGTCCAGCCCCGGTTCGAAGGAGGTCAACGTGCCGCCCGGCCCCGCCGGCCCGCCCGGACGCGTGAGCT
>CAYXJH010000556.1:0-1943 GCA_964465415.1 uncultured Gemmatimonadaceae bacterium | reverse complement strand
GGCGGCGCGCCCGGGCGGGCGAAGCCGGGGCTGGCGCATCGGGTCGCGCAGGCGACCCCCGTGGGCCGGCGGTTGATCCTGAACCAGGCCCGCAAGCGGGTGTTGAAGGAGACGCGGGGCCATTACCCCGCCCCTCTGGTGGCTCTCGACGTGCTCCGTCGCTCGGCGGGCGCCTCACTGGAGCGGGCGCTGGCCATCGAGGCCGAGGCCACGGGCCGATTGATCGCCACGCCGGTATCGAAGAACCTGATCCACGTCTTCCGCCTGATGGAGGGGGCCCGGAAGAGCCGCCCGGCGGCGGAGGGCCATCCGGTGGAACGGGTGGCCGTGCTGGGCGCGGGCGTCATGGGCGGCGGGATCGCCCAGCTACTGGCGTTTCGGGAGATTCCCGTCCGGCTGAAGGACATCCAGCAGGAGGCGCTGGCGACCGGCCTCCGGCACGCCCGCGAGCAGTTCGACAAGCTGGCGGCACGGCGAAAGCTCCGGCCGCGGGAAGCGGAGGATCGGATGGCGGCCATCTCGCCGGGCCTGGACTATGCCGGGTTCGGTACGGTGGATCTGGTGATCGAGGCCGTCGTGGAGCGGATGGACGTCAAGCGGGCCGTGCTGCGGGAGGTGGAAGCGGAAGTCGGACCCGACGTCATTCTTACTACGAACACATCATCGCTCTCCGTCACGGCGATGCAGGAGGCGCTGGAGCGGCCTGGCAACCTGGCGGGCATGCACTTCTTCAACCCGGTGCACCGCATGCCTCTCATCGAAGTGATCCAGGGGGAACAGACAACGGTCGAGGCCTTGGCGACGGTGTTCGACCTTACGCTAAGGCTGGGCAAGACTCCGGTCATTGTGAAGGACGGGCCGGGGTTCCTGGTGAACCGGATCCTGACCCCGTACCTGAATGAGGCCGGCTACCTGCTCCAGGAGGGCGCATCGATCGCCGAAGTGGACGAGGTCCTCCTGGCGTTCGGCATGCCAATGGGCCCGTTCCGGCTGCTGGACGAGGTGGGCCTGGACGTCGCCCGGCACGCGGGTGAGACCATGCATGAAGCCTTCGGCGATCGACTCGCTCCTGCGCCGACGCTCCGTGCCCTGGAAGACGGAAGCCGGCTGGGACGGAAGAACGAGAAGGGCTTCTACGTATACGAGAAGGGGCGGGAGAAGCACCCGGACCAGAGCCTGTACGAAGAGATCCAGGCCGTGATCGCCCAGGAGCCAGACCCGGCGAGCGAGTCCGAGATCCGGGACCGCTGCGTGCTTCCGATGATCAACGAAGCCGCGCGCATCCTCGACGAAGGGATCGCCCGCTCCGCGGGGGACGTGGATCTCGCCATGATCACCGGAACCGGGTTCCCACCCTTCCGTGGGGGCCTCCTGCGCTACGCCGACGCGCTGGGACTGGACCTGGTGGTGGACCGGCTGGTGAAGCTGGAGGCTTCCCATGGGGAGCGGTTCGCCCCATCGGACCTTCTTACCCGGAAGGCGGAAGCGGGCCAGGGGTTCTACGACTGAGCGCCACGCCACGCCCGGTCCGGATCGACTACCACCGGCCACCGGACCGCGACGAGGTCTTCCACCAGACGCTCGTCCACGAGGGAGACGCCCTGGTCACCTATCTGGCCGAGGCCGCGGTACCCCGCCCGCTGGTGGTGGACGGCGCCACGGTCCTGGAGGCTGGTTCCCCCGCTGTGTGGTTCACCTTCCCGGACGCCTGGCACGACATCGGACGCTTCCACCTCCCGGACGGAACGTTCACCGGACTCTACGCCAACGTCCTTACGCCGGTGCGGATGGAGGGGGACCACTGGCGTACGACGGACCTCTGCCTCGATGTGTTCGTCACCCCCGCGGGCCACGTTCACGTGCTGGACCGGGCCGACCTGGCCCGGGCCGAGGCCGCCGGCTGGATCGAACCGGAGCTGGCGGCGCGGGCGCGTGAAGAGGCG
>CAYXJH010000555.1:0-1948 GCA_964465415.1 uncultured Gemmatimonadaceae bacterium | reverse complement strand
TGGACGACGACGAGAGCCATACCGACCTCTGGCTGTTCGCCGCCGACGGGTCCATGGAGCGGCCGCTGACGCGGCACGGCTCGGCGGCGGGCCAGGCTGCGTTCAGCCCGGACGGCCGGACGCTCGCCTTCGTGACGCGCAGGGAGGAGGACACGGCCAACCAGATCTACCTGCTGCCCATGGACGCGCCCGGCGAGGCGCGACGGCTCACGGAGGTACCGACGGGGGTGAGCGCTCCCGCGTGGGTGGGCGACCACATCTACTTCATCTCGAGCGTCTGGACCGACAAGTCCTGGGAGGAGATGGAGGAGGAGCTGGAGCGGCGTCGGAAGGACCATGTTTCGGCGCACCGGTGGACGGGCCTCCCCACCAGCTCATGGGACCGGTGGCTGGATGAGACTCGCCAGGCCCACCTCTACCGGATCCCAGCGTCGGGAGGCGCCGTCGAGTCCATCACGTTGCCCACCGGTTGGGAGCTTCCGCGCGCCAGCCAGGGTCGCGGGAGCTACGACGTCGCCCCGGACGAGTCGCTCGTGGCATTCACCGCCGACAGCCGCCGGGACGGGGTGAGCCCCGAGATGGACATCTTCCTCGTCCGTCCGGGGAGCCCGGAGGCGCGCAACATCACCGCCGACAACCCGGCGCCTGACGCAAGTCCCCGCTTCAGCCCGAACGGCCGCCTGCTGGCGTACACGAGCCAGCGCGTGCGCGGGTTCTACGCGGACACCCGTCGTCTGGTGGTGCACGACGTGGCGGGCGACACCCGTCGGGAGGTCACCACCAACTGGGACCGGTCGGCGGACGGTCTGGTGTGGGCGCCGGATGGGCGGGGGCTGTACGGCGCCATAGATGACGCCGGCACCAGCCGCGTCTACCACATCCCGCTGGACGGCGGGACGCCCCGGGCGGTGACCGCGGACACCGACTTCGGCGCGCTGGATGTCGCCCGTACCGGCACGCTGGTGGGTCTCAACCAGAGCTTCCTGTACCCACCGCGGCTGGTCACGATCGACCCGCGGACCGGAGTAGCCCGACGCCTCGACACCATCAACGACGACGTCCTGGCCAACGTGGAGCTGGGCACGTACGAGTCCGTGACCTACACGGGCGCCGACGGGCAACCCATCCAGATGTGGGTCCATTATCCGCCCGGCTTCGACCCGAGCCAGCGGTACCCCCTCTTCCTGCTGATCCACGGCGGCCCCCACAGCGGGATCAGTGACGGGTTCCATTTCAGGTGGAACGCCCAGACGTTCGCGTCCTGGGGCTACGTCACCGCGTGGCACAACTTCCACGGCTCGTCGGGCTTCGGGCAGGAGTTCACCGACGCAATCAACCCGGACTGGATCACGCTGCCGTACGAGGACACGCGCCTGGCGGCCGAGTGGTTCGCCGGTCAGCCATGGATCGATTCGGACCGGATGGTGGCGGGGGGAGGCAGCTACGGCGGGTATCTGGCGAGCATCCTGCTCGGACGCGAGCACCCGTTCCAGGCCCTGGTGATCCACGCGCCGGTGTACAACATGTACTCCCAGATGGCGGCGGACTTCGCCGTCCACACCGAGCGCTTCGGCGACTACTGGGACCATGATATCTACGAGCGGATCTCGCCCCACTACTTCGCCGGCGAGTTCCGGACGCCGGCGTTGATCATCCACGGTCAGCAGGACCTGCGCGTGCCGGTGGGGCAGGCGTTCGAGCTTTTCCGTACGCTCCAGCATCGCGGCATCGAGTCCAGGCTGATCTACTATCCCGACGAGAACCACTGGATCCTTAAACCGAACAACTCGATCTACTGGTACGGGCAGGTGCGGGACTGGATCGAGACCCACGCCCCGCCGGGACCACGCGGCACCGACGTAGCGCCGTGAATCGGGTAAGCGTGCCGCCTCGACTCGCCGCCGGGCTCGAGGCGGCCCCGGGCCCGGTCGGCCGGTTGGCCGGATCC
>CAYXJH010000554.1:0-1951 GCA_964465415.1 uncultured Gemmatimonadaceae bacterium | reverse complement strand
ACGATTTGGTGGCCGGGCTTCCCGGTGTGGCAGGGGTCGGTGTGGGGGCGTGGTCGGAAGGGTCCGGCGAGGGAGAGGGCGCGGGGGCCCGTGCCCGGGCCCTTCGCGCCGGCACCCTCGCCGGGCGCGCGATCGAGACGGCGGCCCGCCTCGCGCTGGACGGCAGAGTCGACGCCATCGTCACCGCACCGATCGCCAAGCACGCCACCCGCCTTGCCGGATTCGCCTATCCCGGGCATACCGAATGGCTGGCCCACCTGGCCGGCGACGTCGAGGTCGCGATGATGCTCGCGGCCCCCTCCCTCCGGGTCGTCCTCGTCACGACCCACGTCGCCCTGCGCGACGTGCCCGCCCTGCTGACGACAGACAGAGTGGTGCGTACCGGGATGACCACCGCCCGGGCCCTCCGGGCGTGGTGGGGCATCGCGCGGCCCCGCCTCGCCCTTTGTGCCCTCAATCCGCACGCCGGTGAGCAGGGCCTCTTCGGAGATGAGGAGGACCGGGTGCTCCGCCCGGCCGCCCGGCGTCTCGGCGCGGCCGGCCCTCTGCCCGCGGATACCGTGTTCGTCCGCGCACTCCGTGGCGAATTCGACGCCGTCCTGGCGCCGTATCATGACGTGGGCATGACCGCGATCAAGGTGGCCGCGTTCGGACAGGGCGTGAACGTGACCCTGGGCCTGCCGTTCCCCCGCACCTCCCCCGACCACGGCACCGCCTTCGACATTGCGGGCCAGGGCGTCGCGGATCCGGGCAGCATGATCGAGGCCCTGCGCCTGGCCGCCGCCCTGGCCCTCCGCCAGAAGGACGTGCGGACGAGTCCCTAGGCTTCCTCGCGTCCCTCAACGATCCGCACGGCCTTCACCCGCCGCCCGTCCATCTCCGCGACCTCGAACAGGAACGGCGGCACGGAGACCTGGTCGCCCGGCGCGGGCAGACGTCCCAGCGCGCCGAACACGAGGCCGCCAAGGGTGGTGTAGGCGGTGTCATCGAGCGCGGTGTCGCGCTCGGCGTTGAACTCGGTGATCGGGGTGGCGCCGTCGAGGAGCTGGCCGTCACCGCCGGCCACCTCGACCGGGCGATCGTGCTCGTCGTAGATCGGGCCCACGATCTCCTCGAGCAGATCCTCCATGGTCACGAGCCCGGCGGTGCCGCCGTATTCGTCGAGCACCACGGCCAGGTGGCTCTTCAGCCGTTTCATGTCGGCCAGGACATCCTCCACCTCCCGGGTGCCCGGCACGAACAGGGCAGGGCGCAGGAGACTCCGGAGCGGAGCGCCGGGCTGGTCCCGAAGCGCCGTGAGGAGATCCTTGGCCAGCACCACGCCCACGATGTCGTCCAGGGAGTCGCCGTAGACCGGATAGCGCGAGCGGCCGGCCCGCGCGACCGCGTCCGCAGCGTTCTCCACCGTCGCATCGGCGGGAAGCGCCACGATGTCCGTACGCGGCGTCATCACTTCCTCGGCGTCCTTCTCGCTGAACTCGAACACGCCCTCGAGCAGGCGCGCGTCGTCCACGTCCAGCCGGCCGCCTTCCTCACTCTGCTCCACCAGGACGCGGATCTCTTCCGGCGAGTGCGCCCGTTCGTGATGTGAGGGCACGCGCACCCCGGCCGCGCCCAGGAGCCGGTTGGCCACCGCGCTCAGCAGCGCGATCGGCCCCGCCATCAGCCAGGTGAAGCCGAGGAGAGGGATCACGACCCACTCGCTGACGCGTTCCGGATGCAGCAGGGCAAGCGACCTGGGCACCAGCCCACCAAGCACCACATGGAGCAGGGTGAGGAAGGCGAAGGCGATCGCGACGGCCACGCCGTAGATGGCCAGGACGTCGAGCGGCCGGGGAAGCCCGTCGAAGGCCGACGACACCAGCCCCGCGACGGCCCGGACGCCGGTCCACCCCAGGCCCAGGGACGTGAGCGTGACGCCAAGGCGGGTGCTCGACCGGAACCGGTCCAG
>CAYXJH010000553.1:0-1958 GCA_964465415.1 uncultured Gemmatimonadaceae bacterium | reverse complement strand
GCCCAGGTCTACCTGGCCGGACCGGCGGTGGTCGCGGCCTCGGCCGTGGCCGGTCGCATCACCGATGGTGCCGTGGCCGAGCGGATGCCGGCACGGTCGTACGAGCGGCTGGAGCCCGTCGCTCCGCCGTCCGAGACCGTGGCCATCGCGCCCGGGTTCCCCGCCCGCTTGGCCGGCCGGCTGGTCTTCGTGCCGAAGGAGAACCTGGACACCGACGGGATCTACGGGAAGGACCATACGTACCGCGAGCTTGCCCCGCCGGCCATGGCGGCGGTGGTGATGGCGAACTACGACCCGTCGTTCGCCGAGCGCGTGGTGGCCGGTGACATTCTCGTGGGCACCCGGAACTTCGGCACCGGCTCGAGCCGTGAGCAGGCGGCGACGGCGCTCCAGGCGAAGGGGATCGCGCTGGTCGTCGCGGAGAGCCTCTCGCAGACCTATCAACGGAACGCGTTCAACAACGGGTTCATCTGCATCGAGTGCCCGGCGCTGGTGCGTAGCGTGGAGACCGCGCTGGCGGCCGAGGTGGCGGCGGGAGAGGCTACGATCATACCTGGCGATGGGGTGGAGGTCGACTTCCGGCGTGGCGTGGCGACGTGGCGCGCCGGGGAATACCCGTTCCCGTCGCTGGGATCGGTCCCCCAGGGGCTGATCGTGGCGGGCGGAGCGGAGGCGCAGGTGCGCGAGCGCCTGGGGTTGAAACAGCACGTGGTATAGCGGTTCCGAATCGAGCGACATCAACGACTCAGGGGGTCCGAAAATGGCGAGGTACACGGTGGTCGCGATGCCCGGTGATGGCATCGGCGAAGTGGTGCTGCCCGAGGCGATCCGCGTGCTGGACGCGGTGGGCTTCGATGCCGAGTACGTGCATGGCGACATCGGCTGGGAGTTCTGGGTGCAGGAGGGCAACGCCCTTCCGGAGCGCACCGTTGAGCTGCTGGCCGAGCACAGGCTGGGCCTGTTCGGCGCCATCACGTCCAAGCCGAAGGCCGAGGCCGCCGCGGAGCTCCGGCCCGAGCTGCGCGGCGCCGGCCACGTCTACTACAGCCCCATCGTAGGGCTGCGCCAGCGCTTCGACCTGGACGTCTGTATCCGGCCGTGCCGTTCCTTCGCCGGCAATCCGCTGAATTTCGTCCGCCAGGGGCCGGGCGGCGTCGAGGAGCCGGCGGTGGACGCCGTCATCTTCCGCCAGAACACGGAGGGGCTGTACGCGGGCGTCGAGTGGACGAACCCGCCGAAGATCGTGCGGGACGCGCTGAACACGCACCCGAAGTTCGCGCGGTTCGCCGCCACGCCTCCCCATGACCTCGCGATCTCGACGCGCGTGTTCACGCGCCGGGCGTGCAGCCGGATCGTGCGCGCCGCCTTCAAGTACGCCGTCGCCCACGGCTATCGGTCGGTGACCGTGTGCGAGAAGCCGAACGTGCTGCGGGAGACGTCCGGGATGATGGAGGAGGAGGCCCGGAAGGTCCACCAGGACTTCCCGGACATCCAGCTCTGGTCCACCAACATCGACGCCCAGATGATGTGGCTGACCAAGAACCCGGAGGACTACGGCGTCATCGTGGCCGGGAACATGTTCGGCGACATCGTGAGCGACGCGTATGCCGGCCTGGTGGGCGGCCTCGGCTTCGCCTGCTCCGGCAACATCGGCGACGAGGTGGCCGTGTTCGAGCCCACGCACGGCTCCGCGCCGAAGTATGCCCGGCTCGACCCGCCCATCGTCAACCCAATCGCCATGATCCTGAGCGCCGGCATGCTGCTGGACCACGTGGGCGAGGCGGAGAAGGCCTCCCGGGTGCGGGCGGCGGTCGCGGACGTGGTCCGCGAGGGCAGGGTCCGTACCTACGACATGCTGCGCCTGACCGGTGGCCCCGACGCGGTCGCGCGGGGCGCGGCCACCACCATCGAGATGACCGACGCGGTTTTGGCCGCCCTGGGCTCGGGCGTCGCCGCGG
>CAYXJH010000552.1:0-1959 GCA_964465415.1 uncultured Gemmatimonadaceae bacterium | reverse complement strand
CACGGCCATGACCGCTGGGAAAGCCGGAACGGCCGCACGTAACGGGCGACCCGCCGCCAGCATGGCCCGGAGCGACAGAAGCCGGCGCGTCCGGTCCTGCCCGCAACGTGGACATAACCGATCCTCGACCGGGGTGCCGCAGTTGGGGGCAGGGAGCCACAGTCACATCACCGTCCGCTCGCAACAGCCTGGCCCGGCGGGAGAAGGTCAGCCGCTCGTCCGGGCGTGGCTGGCCCGGACGACGCTGGTCAGGACGACGCTGGTCAGGACGACGCTGATCCGGACGACGCTGGTCAGGACGCGGCTTCTCCAGCCGTTCGGGGGGCCGACAACGCACAACTCGGGGCCCGCCGTACCGCGAGTTTGCGGGTTTGCCGCCATACGGGCGTGGAACCCGCTTGTCGTGTGAGAGGCGCGCAACGAACGGAGGGTTGCCCTTCGATGAGGCGGCAAACTTGCAGCTCGCACGCGCGCGACGATCGGAGGCGACGTTGCCGTTTCGACGGGCCCGGCACCCGACTTGCCCCGGGACTTCTGACGACGCGTATCAACGAGGAGGCCGAGATGGGCCTGGACATCCGCAAGCAGCTGACCAAATACCTGACCGACGCGCATTCCATTGAAGAGCAGTCGCTCCAGCAGATGAAGACAGCGCCCGAGATCGCGGGCGAGCGGGGACTGGAGCGGGCGTTTCGTGATCACCTGGCCGAGACGGAAGGCCACGAGACTCGGACCCGGGCGCTCCTTGAAGCGCGTGACGCTTCGCCGTCGAAGGTGAAGGATCTGGTCATGCGGGCGGGCGGCAGCGCGTTCATGCTCTGGGGCCGCATGCAGCCGGATACGCCCGGGAAGCTGGCGGCTCACGCGCTGTCGTATGAAGCGCTGGAGTGGGCGTCCTACGAGCTCCTGGCGCGCACTGCCGATCGCGCCGGCGAGGCTGACGTGGCCTCCGCCGCCCGGTCCATCCGGGACGAGGAGCGTCGGATGATGGAGCGGATCGAGGGGCTGTTCGACGCAACGGTCGAGGCATCGATCCGGGACCGGAACGCCGATGACCTCCAGGATCTGCTGCGGACCTATCTGGCGGACGCCCACGCCATCGAGGCCCAATCCATCCAGTTGCTGGAGTCCGGCGAGGGCATGGTCGATGACTCGCCGACGCTGGCCCGTATTTTCGATGCCCACCTGGAGGAGTCCCGGGCGCAGCAGGCGCAACTCGAAGAGCGTCTCGATGCCCTGGGCGGAAGCCGGTCGGTGTTCAAGGATGCCGCCATGCGCATGGGCGCCCTGAACTGGGGATCGTTTTTCCTCGGTCACCCCGACACGCCAGGCAAGCTGGCCGCCTTCGCGTACGCCTTCGAGCACCTGGAGATCGGCGGCTACGAGCAGCTCCGTCGGGTCGCCAGCCGTGTCGGTGACCAGGCGACAGCGCGTGTCGTCGAGCGGATCCTGGCCGAGGAGCGCGCGGCCGCCGACAAGCTTGCCGGCGCGTTCGACGAGGCCGTAAGCGCCGCCCTCGCCGCCCAGAGCTGAAGCCACGCAGCTAGCCGACCACGGTTCAGCGTTTGCCAGATCCACCCAGGTCGCCTGCTCGCAGAGGTGTGTGCGCAGTCGACCACCGTGGGGCCCCCTTCCCACTGCGTGTTGCCATGCTGGCCATTACCGGCACGGAGCCCCGGGTCGCTGGCATGGGTGGAAAACGTGGTCTTCGTTGCAGGGTGGGAAGCGGCCGGCAAAGAGCGTCGTGCCCGAGTTCCTCGGGAACCAGTACTACCATATGGTGAACAACCCACTGACCGAGGCCGATGAAGCCCATGGCTTCGAGCCCCACTACGAGCTTCACATGTGGCTATACCGCGAGAACCCGACGGACCTGTTCGCCCAGTTCAACCCGAACGTGACCTGCGAACATCACGCCGGAGGCCATGCCGAGCACTAACGAGACCCGAGACCCGAGAC
>CAYXJH010000551.1:0-1962 GCA_964465415.1 uncultured Gemmatimonadaceae bacterium | reverse complement strand
CGAAGGGGCCGCCGCCGGTGCGGCCAATGCCTCGACGGAGAGCGGGTCGGCGAAACGCGCAGTTGGGAGCGATGCCACCCTCCCCGTGGTGGCTCCGCGACCGCCCTATCGCTCACTGGATCTCTACGATCCGGCCCGGCCGCAGGTCGACATGGACCTGAGCGCCAACACCAACCTCTGGGGAGCATGCCCCCCGGCCCTCGCCGCCCTCGCCGCGGCGGACCCGCCCACCGGCTACCCGACGCCGTACGCGGACCTCCTGCGTGACGCCGTCGCGGACGCATGGGGGCTCGATCCCTCGTTGGTCACCACGGGCTGTGGCTCGGACGACGTGATCGATTCGGCGATCCGGGCCTTCTGCGAGCCCGGCGCCATCCTCGCCTTTCCGGCGCCGACGTTCCCCATGGCCCAGACGTTCGCACGGATGAACGATGCCCGCCCCCGTCCGGTCGCGCTCGGTCCCGACGGCGCCCTGGAGGACGACGCCATCGCCATCCTGGCCAGCGCCGATGTCGTCTACCTGTGCCGCCCAAACAACCCCACGGGCGCGATGATTCCTGCGGACCGCGTCCAGGAGCTGCTGGATCGGGCTCACGGTCTGGTGCTGCTGGATGAGGCGTACGCCGAGTACGCGGGGGATTCGCTCACCGAGGCCGCGCTGGCTTCCGGTCGCGCGATCGTGCTCCGGACGTTCTCCAAGGCGTACGGGCTCGCCGGCCTGCGCGTCGGGTACGGACTCGGGGCGCCCGCCTTGATCCGCGTGGTCGAGCGGTCCCGCGGCCCGTACAAGGTGGGCGTCCAGGCCGAGCGGGCCGCGGTCGCCGCGATCCGGTACGGGCGGGAGTGGGTGGAGGGGGTGGTACGTGAAACGAGCCTCGCCCGTGAAGCCCTGGCTGACGCGCTCCGATCCCGGGGGCTCCGGGTCGTGGACAGCCGGGCCAACTTCCTCCTGGTCGCGGTGCCGGGATCCGCTGAGGAGCTGCGGGCATCGTTACGGAGGCGAGAGATCGCCGTTCGGGCGTTCACGGCTCTGGACGGGCTGGGCGAGGCGATCCGGGTGACGGTCGGCCCGGCGCCGCTGATGCAGCGGTTCCTGGTTGCGCTGGACGAGGCCATGGGTCGTGTTCCGGAGGCCGTATGAGGGTTCTTCTCTTCGACTACGGGACCGGCAACCTCCACTCGCTGCGAAAGGCGCTGGAGCTGCAGGGCGCCAGCGTGACGACCGGCACCGACTTTCAGGACACGGATGCCCTGATCCTCCCCGGGGTCGGCGCATTCGGCGCCGCGGCGGACCGCTTGGCCGCGCACCGGGACGCGATCCGGGAGGCGGTGGCGGCCGGGCTCCCGCTGCTGGGCATCTGCCTCGGTATGCAGCTGCTGCTGGACGCCAGCGCGGAGGGATCGGGGAACGGGCTCGGCCTCGTCCCGGGCACGGCGCGGCGGCTGCGGGCGACCCGGGTCCCCCACATGGGTTGGAACGCCGTCACGGCTCGCGGCGAAGAGCCGCTCCTCCGCGGAATCGACGGCGAGCGCTTCTATTTCGCCAACAGCTACGTGGCCGAGCCGGCCGACCGGTCGGTCACAACCGGCATGGCACGGCACGAGACGGACACGTTCCCCGCCGTGGTCCGGGCGGGCAGCGCCCTGGGCACACAGTTCCACCCGGAGAAGAGTGGGCGCGCCGGCCTGCGCCTGCTCCGCAACTTCATGGAGGCTGCGGGATGAGGGTCTTCGCGGCCGTCGACGTGCGCGATGGGGCCGCCGTACAGCTGGTGGGCGGCCGTCCGGAAGAGGAGCGGATCCGGCTGCCGGACCCTGCCGGCGTGGCCCGCCAGTGGCTGGACGCGGGCTTCGGTGCCATCCACGTGGTCGACCTGGACGCGGCGCTGGGCTCAGCGGACAATGGCCCGGCCGTCGCCGCCGTCGTACACGCGGCCGGTCGCGCCCTGGTCCAGGTGGGAG
>CAYXJH010000550.1:0-1980 GCA_964465415.1 uncultured Gemmatimonadaceae bacterium | reverse complement strand
GACTGCACCGGTTCGTAGTCGCCCAGCGACGCGGTAGCGCGCCGATCCGCCTCATCCTGGCCCCGGAGTTGCCAGGCCGCCTGGTCGCCGCCCGGGTCGATGGCGCCACCGCCGACCTGGACCCGGTCGCCCGCGGACAGCGCGTCCGCGTCCCGGTGCAGCTCGCGCTCGACCATCCCCGGACGGTCGAGCTTCAGACGTGAGGAGATGCATGGACCGTTCGTTACGGATGTGGGGAGTCGGACTCGCGCTCTTTCTGACGCCGGCGCTGGCTACGGCCCAGACCGCGGTGGGCGTCCGCGCCGGCCTCCGCTCCGCGCAGCTCGAGTCCGCCCAGAGCACGAACGGCGTGCAGCACCTGGTCGTGGGCGGCTACTTCGGCGTGGGACTGTCCGACCGGCTCGCGCTCCAGGTCGAGGTGGCGTACGGTGCGCGCGGCGCCGACGGCCTCGGCATCGGCTCGAACGACCTCGACCCCGCCGCCGATCCGGTCGGTCTCCGGATGACGTACCTCGATGTCCCGCTCCTGCTCAGGGCCGGCTTCCCGGGCGAACGGTTCCTGCCCAGCTTCTTCGTGGGGCCGTATGCGGGCTTCCTGCTCGGCTGCGAGCTGGATCGGGATGGCATCGCATGGCCATGCGACGCGGAGCCCGACGAGGCGAACGGGACACCCCGCTTCAACCCGCGATCCACCGACTTCGGGATCCTCGCCGGGCTCGGCCTCGACATGGCGCTGGGGCAGAACTCTGTGTTCGTGGACCTGCGCTATAATGTTGGGCTGTTGTCCATCATGACCGGCTCGGACGGCGGCGATGCTCGCCACACCGGCCTCGAGCTGACGGCAGGCTTCGCCTTCCCCCTCGGGCGCTGATACAGGCAAGAAGAGAGACGCCCGGCGGTGGGCACCGCCGGGCGTCTCTCTTCACGGTCGGGTGGTCCGGCTCACTTGGCGCGGAGCCAACCGCCTTCGGAGAGTAGTTCCTTCACTTTGGCTGGACGATCATTCAACGATGTGCGAACAACGGAACGGGCGAAGCTGATTCGGTCATCGTCGGTCAACTGGCTGACGATGGAGATGGGAGCGCCGTAGCGGAGGAGCAGCCGCTTGGCGTCCTTGGCCACTTCGTCCATGGAACCTCCTGGGAGTACGATTGTGGAGTCCAACGCAGGAACATAAACGCGACGACGTCCAGGATCAACCGTAGCCCGCCCCGCCCCGTCGCCCCGCGGGGGGCCGGCCCGCAGGTTGCATCCCGTGCGGCCGTCGAAAAATGGAGAAACAGGATGCCTCCTAGGAGAACCTGGCTTCGCCAACCGCTGTCCTGGCAGCGGGGTGGCGCCGTCGCGCTGGTCGTGGTGATCGTGATCGCCATCGCGGCACTCGTCCTGGACGCCGGCTCGGACGCGCACCTGGAGCCGCTACAGGAACGACTCCACACGCAGGGTCGCCCGCCTGTCGACGTGATCGAAGCCGCGGGGCGTACCGCCCAGATCGTGATCCTGTCCGACATGCACGGCCACACCGCGCCCAAGCGTCTGGCGGCGGAGGCGATCCGTGCACTGGCGGAGGGACCCGGACTGGACGCCGTCTTGCTGGAGGTCCCCGCCGACGAGCAGCCGTACATCGATGCGTTCCTGGGCCGCTCCGAGGAGGACGCGGCCGCCCTCCTGAATCGGCCGCGCGCGGTGCGGGACGAGGCCGGGACCGGACGCGCGTTCCTGGACATCTACCGCGCGGTCTGGCGGGTCAACCAGGATGTGGGCGCCGCACGGCGGATCCGTGTGATCGCGGCCGATGACCCACGCTGGCCGCCGCCCGAGGGCGCCTCGCCGCAGGATGTGGCAGCGCTCTTCGCGCAGCGGGCGGACCACATGGTACAGCGGCTGGACGACGAGCTGTTGCACATCCTGCCGGACGCGCGGGTGCTCATCTTCGTCGACGGCTACCTGGCGCTCCAGCGGACCCACGGCCAGCTCCGG
>CAYXJH010000549.1:0-1980 GCA_964465415.1 uncultured Gemmatimonadaceae bacterium | reverse complement strand
GCTCTGGCTCCACGACGCCGGCGAGGGGGCCGCTCGGGCCGCGCGATCTGGCGCGCCCCGGGCCGTTGTCGCCCGTGTAAAGTGCGTGCGACGTCCACGGGTAGGCCGCGGGGTCGGTGCACAGACCGGCCCGAACGGGGTTCAGATGCGTGTAGACGATCGCGTTCCGTGCATGCGAAGGGTCCATGCAGGCCTCGCACGCGTATGGCCGCCAGAAGATCGGCCCTTCGAGCTGCCGATCCCGCTGCAACAGTGTGGCCAGTCGGCGCAGGAGGGGCTGCATGAGCCGTTTGATCGGGTCACGCCCCTGCTGCACCACCAGGTGCAGGTGGGTGGGCATGATGGCCACGGCGAGAAGGCTGGCTTCGGACCCACTCGCCACGCGTGCAATGATCTCGAGCGACGCCGCTCGTGTTCGCGCCCGGAACAGTCGCTCCTTACCCAGCGTCCTCGCCGCAAGGTGAAAGACCCCACCCGGCATATACGGTCGTCGTGCGCGTCCCATGCGGCGAGGATGCATCGCCGTTCGGGGCAACGCGATTGTCGGATGGGTAACAAGTGGAGAGTGGTACGGCGTCCGCGTGTCCGATATACTTCCCCGGCACCGCAATCCAGCAGAAACGATGAGGCATTCGACACCCCCCCCCACCCCGACCCGACCCGACCCGCCGCCGCCCGACTGGCGGCTGGCCATCCCCGAGGCTCGCCGGCGTCCGATCCGGACGTGGCTCTGGAGCATTGCGGGTATGACGTTCCTGGTCATGGTCGTGGGTGGGATCACCCGGCTGACCCAGTCCGGCCTTTCGATCGTCGACTGGGAGCCGATCCTGGGGGTCGTGCCGCCGCTCACCGATGCGCAGTGGCAGCAAGCGTTCGATCGTTACCGGGAGTTCCCCGAGTACCAGCAGCTCCGCACGGGCATGACCCTGGCCGAGTTCCAGTTCATCTATTTCTGGGAGTACCTTCACCGGCTGGTCGCCCGCGCCATCGGGGTCGTGTTCCTCTTGCCATTCCTCTACTTCTGGGCCCGGGGCTATCTGAACCGACCCCTCGCCGGCCGGGCCCTCCTGCTGTTCGGCCTCGGGGCCGCGCAGGGCGTCCTGGGCTGGTACATGGTGGCGAGCGGCCTGGCCGACCGACCCACGGTCAGTCATTACCGGCTGGCGGCCCACCTCTCGCTGGCCTTCCTCATCTTCGGCTACGCCGTCTGGTTGGCCCGGGACCTGAAGGTGGGAAGCGGCGGGAAGCGGGTCCCCGCGGCGGTGCGGCCGACCCTGGTCCGCGGACTCGGCGTCATCGGGGCCCTGCTGGCGGCCCAGGTGGTGTGGGGTGCGTTCGTTGCCGGGCTAAAGGCCGGCCTGTACCACAACACCTTCCCCCTTATGGGGGGACGACTGGTCCCGCCCGACCTCCTCTGGATCGATCCAGCCCTTCTGAACTTCGTCCAGAACCCCATTGCGGTGCAGTGGGTGCATCGGCTGCTGGGGACGGTGCTACTCCTCGTCACGTTCGTCTTCTTCGTGCGGGTCCTGCGGGTCGGCGCGGACGCCCTGTCGCGACGACTGAACGGTGCGCTCCTGACACTAATGGCCGCGCAGTACCTGCTCGGGATCCTGACGCTGCTCTACTTCGTGCCCGTCGCCCTCGGCGTGATGCACCAGGCCATGGCCATGGTCATCTCGGGCGTCTGGGTGGCCTGGCTCCACCACGTACGGAACCGGACCCCCGGCCGGGTGGAGGCGCCCCCACCGATCCTGGTTGCGACATCGGCGACCGCAGCGCGGCGATGATGGCGGAATCCGGCTCAGCGGCCGACCAGCGCCCATAGCGCGGCGCCCCGGGCCGGCACCACTTCCCGGGGATCGAGTCGCAGCCCGAGCCCCTCGACGGCCTTTTCGACCCTGGGACGAAGCAGGCCGTCCGGCCCGATCAACCCGCCCACGGTGGCGACGCCGGGTGGGTCCGTCCAGGGCCCCAGCG
>CAYXJH010000548.1:0-1983 GCA_964465415.1 uncultured Gemmatimonadaceae bacterium | reverse complement strand
AACCTGGCCTTCGCCGATGACCGGGGCCAGACACGGTCCGTGCTGGGCCTGTCCGCCGCGGGGGCGTCCTCGCTCCTCTTCACCGACCAGGCGGGCGGGACCAGAGCGGTCCTCGGCGTGGGCGCGGACGGCGCACCCACGTTCTGGTGGGCGGATATGAATGGCGACACCGGCGCGGCTCCGCGCTGAACCACGAATACATTCGAGTCGACCGAGGGGGGATATGCATTCGACGGGGCTGGAGGCGCTCGACTCGCGCCTCGGTGGGATCGAGATGGGCGGGTTCTTCGTCGTCGTCGGTCCGGACGGCGTGGGCAAGAGCGTCGTCGGCCTCCACTTCCTGGCCGCGGGGCTCGACCACCGCGAGCCCTGCATGCTGGTCACGCCCAACAGCGCCGATGACCTGGACGGCCGCGGCCTCTTCATCGGCTTCAGCCCCGGCCCCCTCTCCCAGCACCCGGGCCTGACCCTCGTCGATCCGCGGCGCGCCACGGCACAGCTGGTGGGCGGCGGGCACAGGCACCCCCCCGTGGACGCCCTGCGCCGCGCCGTCGAGACCGCCGCCACGACCCCGACCCGCATCGTCATCGACGACATCAACGCGTTCCTCCGCGGATCCCACTCGCCCGCGGCCACCGCTCACGCCCTGACGGACTACCTGGCGGAGCAGGCGATCCCCGCGTGCATCATCGCGTCCACCGCCGACCACGCGAACCTCGACGACGCCGTCCTCGACACACTCATGGACTCCGCCGCAGTCGTCATCGGCCTCGAGCAGGCCGGGCGCGGACGACGCAGGCTCGTCTTCCGGCGCGTCCGACAGGCCGCCTTCTCCACCGAGCCGTTCCTCTACACCCTCCGCACCGGCGGCGGCTTCGCCGAGGACCTCCCCGCCTACGACCGGGAGGTCCACGAGTCACTCCGCAAGCGGATCGTCGTCCTGGACGAGGTCGACGTCGTGCCGCCCGAGGTGGTCACGGCCCTGCGCGGCAAGTTCGAGGTCGAGATCTTCACCGACCTGAACGGCTCCCTGTCCCAGCTCCTGGAAGCACGCTACGGCGTCCTGGTCCTGGGCCTCGACCCCTACGACCCGGAGCGCACCTTCAACCTGGCCTACACACTCAGGAAGGCCGGCAACGGTGCACCCATCCTCTTCGTCTCCCACAGCAAGGGACTCCGCAGCATGACCCGCGCGCGCGCTCTCCGCATCGGCGGTGACGACTTCCTCATCGCCGAGCTGCCGCCCCAGGAGCTGGTCGAGCGCATCGCCGTCACCGCCCACCGCGGTCACCACCGGCGCAACGGCACCGTCCGCCCCGAACGCCTCCTCCAGCCCAGGGACACGAGCGGCAGCCTCCGGCCCATGACCGTGGCCGAGCTGGCCACCGCCGTCACCGCCCTCGTCGCCGAGGCACCCACCCCCTTCTTCGCCGTCGCGGTCCTCGACATCGACCGCGGCACCTCCGGCGACGAAGTCTGGAAGGCCCTCGGGCCCCAGATCCGACTCCAGGACGGCGACCTCCTTTCCATCCTCCCCGATGGGCGACTCGCCCTCGTCCTCAACCAGGTCGACCTCGCCCTGGCCCAGCGCGTGCTCTCCCGCGTCCGCCGCACCCACCCCGCCCTCGCCGCCGCACCCGGCGCGACCGTCCTCACCAGCCCCCTCCAGAGCGAGGAGCTCAAGAATTGGGTCGGCGAGCTGGAGCTCGGGCGCGTCGCCACCTGACCGGCGTTTCTCGCCGCGGCCAAGGTTCGCCACACCAGCCGATCCTCACCACGTTGAACCAATCCGCAGCGTCCGGATCGGCATAAGTCGTTGGGGGACCTGCGTATCCGCTATCGTACCCGGCCGGGGATAGTTCAGCTTGGTGAGATTCCAGGAATGCGCCGAATGTCTGTCGCTCAACGGCTTCCGGGCCGGCTTCCGGGCCGGACCCATGCCTCGACGCGGGCGTCCCGGGTGAGCCGGACCGCGAGGCGTGG